>JAMOPH010000227.1 GCA_027064665.1 bacterium
ATCGGCGAAATTATAACTCAACCGTGGGTCGCCCCACGGGACATAAATCGTGGTGTCGCCGTGGTTGAAGGTTATCCACAGTTCTATCGTGCTGGTGTCAATGGGGTTGTCGGTGCCGTAGAGGAGTATCGTTATCGGCTGGTCGTCGCAGGCGGTGACCGAATCGGGCTGGGGCACAATCGGACTTGCAACAACGCTCCCCATTATCACCACAAAACTCCAGCAGAAACCCGTGTCGTTGGGCGGGCAGTAGTCGTAGGTGGGCGAATCCCAGACAGTGTCAATGCACACCGTCACCGAATCGCCGCTGGAGAATGTCAGACCGGAAATCGTCAGCGTCGGGTCGGAGAAATTGACCGTGTATCCGCTGACCTCAACCCCGTTGACATAGACCGACACCACCAGCGAACTTTCCGCCACACCGGAGAAACTGTCGGTAATCTGGATTGAAATCGTCGGGTCGGGCACATTGACGGTCTCCATCGGGGCGGGAGTAGCCGTCGCGGTGTCCGGCGGGAGAAGGTCAATCAAAAATCCGCAGGTGTCGGGATTGCCGACACATCCACCGATGCTCACATACGCCACCAG
This sequence comes from bacterium, assembly GCA_027064665.1. Classification (GTDB taxonomy): domain Bacteria; phylum UBP14; class UBA6098; order B30-G16; family B30-G16; genus JAMOPH01. Next base: position 589 of record JAMOPH010000227.1, read on the forward strand.
ATGCACCGAGTCGCCGTGTTCCCACGGACCCATCGGGCGGAACTCAACCACAACTCCGCCGCTGTCGGGGGAGTAGTGCCACGAAATCTCATCGCCGGGATACGCCACCAACGAATCGTTTATCCACAGATAGACCGTGTCCGCTGCAGAAAGGCTTGTGACCGATTCAATCAGCGCCGCCGCCCACTGGTCCTCGCAGGTGGAAATCCCAAAGCACGGGAATGGATACACAAACTCAATATCCGCCGCCCTGGAGACATAGACGGTCACCGTCCCGGTGTCGGCGCAGCCCTCAGCATCGGTGACGATAAGTTGATATGTGGTGGTGCTCTCCGGGCAGGCGTTGGGGTTTTGACAGTCGGTGCAGGAAAGACCCTCGGCTGGGGTCCAGGAGAACGAATACGGCGGCGTCCCTTCCGAAACCGTGGGAGTCAGCCCGACGCATTCGCCCTCGCAGATATGCTGGTCCGGCGGCATAGTCAGAACCGGCGATGTGGGCTCGGGGATATCCACACAGTATGTCGCTGTTGAGTCAGAACCCTCGTCATAGAACAGGTGGACATCGTAGCAGACGGTGGTGCCATAAACCGAGGGGTCAATCTGAACATCCCATTCAACCATCTGCGTTCCGCCGTATCCTGCGATTGAGTCAAAGCAGGCGGGGTCGGAATCGCCGCCGACGAGGGTCATCCCCGACGGCAGGGACAAATCCAGACACACATTGTGGGCAGTGGTGTTGCCACCATTGATAACCATAAATGTGAGTGTGGCGGGATTGGGCGATATCTCGGAGCAATGAGCGGTGAACTCCGGCGGAGTGTGGGTGAAATACACATAGGTCTCCAGTTCACCCTCAATTCCATAATATGTGACGAAGACCACCGAATCGGGCGGGCAAACAGTTCTTTCGTTCCACCGGACAAGGACCGCAGAGTCATTGTGGAAGCCCTCGTGGTCGGCTGCCATATTCTGCCAGCCTGTGAGGTCCCAGCCAAGGCGATGGGATATATCCCACACGCCGTAAGCCTCACGCCAAGGACCATACCAGAAGACATCGGGCATAGTGGCTTCAAACCCCGTCAGTATTCCCAGCGCCACGATACTTCCCGGCGCTGGCGGATAGCCCGTCTCGTAGGCTCTCCACACGGGAGGAATGTCGGGGGCATAAAAGATTTCCGAATGTCCCACATACCCAAAGGCGGTGGATATGGGCACACCGTCGTTCCCGTTAATCTGAGTGTCGTAATACACAGCGGCGCCGAGGGAGTGACAGGAGCCATCCACCGGCTTCATCACTATCTTGCACCGGACCTGTTCCAGAGCGCCGGGAATAGGACCCAGCGATTGCGGCGTGAGTTCTTCCCGTATCATCACGCCCATATAATTGTTCCACTGTATAACGATGGTCGTTCCGGCTTCCACATAGGCTTCGTCAGCGCAGGGCATAGAGACATCATATACATCGCCTTCAGAAGGTGAACCAATGGGAGGCCAGAAAAATTCTGCGGTATCGCCCTCATTTTTGCGCACAGTGCCGTCTATGTAGAACATCACCCACTCGGTTCCGGGTGGGAGCCAGGGATAACTGAAGGTCAAATCCACATAGGAGCCGCCGCCTCCGGGGTCGGCGCCCTGGTCAAAATCCCCGGTGCAGTCATCGGCGACGACCTCAACATAGCCGTTGTTCGCGCGAAGAATTGTCATTGAGGATTTGGCAGAATGCAGAGAGCGGGCGTATAACTCCTTTTCATCCGGCGGGTCAGCGAACAAAAGAGACAAAGTCGTCAGGACAACTATTAACAAAATCTCCTTCCCCTTCATACTGTCCCCCCCATTTATGACACTGATATAAAAATATACTAAAAAGCCGCCGAAGTAAACCCCTTTTTGACAATGAAAAAGCCGCCCCCGCAATGGGGGCGGCTCTGTTTTCCCAGCAAAAATGCGGCGGTCAGCGCACAAGCATCATCTTGCGGCTAACCGAACCGCCCTCGGTGATGAGCCTGTAGAAGTAAATCCCGGAGGGCATATCGTTGCCGTTGGTGTCTTTCCCATTCCACCTGACGGAGTGAACTCCAGCGTCAAGGTCTCCATTCAGCAGTGTTCTGACCACTTTGCCGTTGATATCCACCACCTCAAGTCTTACAGTCTGGCTGGCTGGGAGTTCAAACTTGATTTCGGTAGCAGCGTTGAAGGGATTGGGGACAGCGGTAACTACAAGTTGGTGCGGGGTTTTGCCCTCGGAATCCTCAATGCCAGCCTCGTGGACAGCCACAAATGACCACTCATATTCAGGAGCAACATTGGGCTCACAGTAATCGGGGCTATCCTGAAGCCCGACCACACGGACAGTTACCACTTCGCCGGTCTCGAAGGGAGTGGAAGGAGTATAGGAGGCAATTGCACCGGTGCCGGTGAAACTCACATCCGGCGTGACCTCCTCACCGTTTATCTCAAACCTCAACGATGAGGCATCCACACCGGAACCGGTCTCCTCAATCGTCACCTCTATGGTGGGGGTCACACTGGTGGACTCTCCCTCGGCGGGGGAGACGGAGGTAATCTGCGGAGGCGTCAGGTCAACATAGAACTCCACGGAGACTGGTCTTCCGGGATTGCCCGCAGCATCAGTGAATTCCGAAAGTTCGGCGGTCACCATCTCGCCATCGGTGAAGTCCTCCGACGGAGTGAACACCACCGCCCACGCAGAATCGCCACCAAACATATCGGGATTAACGCTCACCTCCGGACTGGAAGAGGTATATGTTGCCTCGTTGACATTGAGCACCACAGAGGATGGGTCAAGGTCGGAGGAAACCCAGAAGGTAATGGTCTGGTCGGCGCAGGCGGTGTAACTTCCCTCGGTGGGCTCGGTCCCCAGAACCACAGGCGCAGGAGGAGGTGCTTCACCGCTCACCACACATCTAATCATAGCACCCACGGAATCAATGTATGGCACAAACATATCTTGGGAACTGTGGGTGTAGAAACCGAAAGTGGGGTCGTATTCAGAAAGATAGGTTCTGAACTCTGTGGCATCTCTGTCGGCGGAGACATTGACCCACGATTCCTCATCCGCCGCACAGACCAAAACCGCAAACTGCTCCGGCAGAACATACTCCTCCGTGACGGGGAAAGTTATCCAGCGGCTATGCTCAGCGTTCACGGGAAAATCGTCAGGGAGAGTGAACTCAAACTCAGCATCAGGGTATCCGGAGACACCGTCGGTTTCGTTGTATTCAAAAATCTTGAATGCCACATTGCCCTGCCCGATACCGCGGAAGGACAGAGAAACCAGGTGAACTCCATCAGACGGCGAATCAAACTGAACGGCAATACCATCCTGATATGCATCTATGGTATCTCCGAGCCCATTGAGGAACACCATAAACGGACCGTAGGCGGTGGTATCAATAATTATGCTGTATGTGTCGGGCACTCCGTCGTCATAGCCGAGTTCCCACAGGTTTTCCTCAACATGGAGAGTTATCATAGCGGTGTCGTTGGAATTGTCCTCATCAAGCGGGTAGGTTGTCCAGGCGACTACATTGTAAGTTCCGGGAGCATCGGGAGTCCAGGTTGTTGAGAGGAATTTCTCCTCAAACAGTCCCACGCTTGTAAGGCCAAGGTCATCGGAGACAATCTCGGTTCCCGTGGCGGAGTCATAGATGGCATAGTGCGCCCTCGGTGTGGCTGTTTCAACACCATAGCCCATCACGCCGAAATTGAGCACGACAGGTTCGCCAAGATTAACAGGTCCGGTGACGATTTCTACCACGCCGGCATCGTTGTTAAACCCGTGCACACCGTAAATGGCGAAATTGTCAATATAGAATCCGGTTCCAGCGCCGCCGTCGTCGTTGTCATCAAAGCGGAACAGGAACTTTATCATCACATCCTCGCCACGATAGTCATAGAGGTCCAGACCAGCCTCCCAGGTGGCATTATAGCCTTCGGTATGCTCACAGAGCGCCCATTCGGGGTCGCTTCCCTCGTGATACCAGTCATATATAAGCCTGTTCCAGCTGATCCCGCCGTCGGTGGAGACGAACACCAGATAATAGTCGTCAAGATATCCGTCGCCGTCGCCCTCATAATCGGGGGCATCTCTGTAAACCCGATAGGAGACCGTGCCGAGGAAATCATCGGGGAGATGAATAGGGGGAGTTACCACTGCGTAATTCACACCCCATTCGTTTTGAGCAAACATAGAATAGGTTCCCTCATAAGCCTGAGCATCGGTCACAACCGGCAGAGGCGGAGCAAAGGACATATTGATGGTGTCCATTTCAGTGGTGTGGTCGTCGGCATCTTCCAGGAAATACGATGTGGAGGCGTCGGCAACCTCAATGTCGTCAACCACAAAGCCGAACAGCGACGGGTCATCGGCGGTGCTATAACTAACATCGGAAGCCATAACGAAGGCAATCTGCACCGTTTGACCGGCGTAGTCGGAAAGGTCAAAGGTCACATCGCCGCTGAAGGTTCCGCACCAGCCGGCGGCGACGGAGGTGTCTCCCTCGTTGACCAGAAAACCATACATCATATGACAGGGATATCCGCCCTCAGGCTCAAGAATATGCCAGGTTTCACCGCCATCGGTGGTGATTCTGACCTGGGCACCATCCCAGCCGTCAACCCACAGGGTTTCGCCTTCGCCAAGGGGCCAAGGAACAGGCGAGTCCGGGGGACCCTCAACACTTATATCCACGCTTGCCGAAAGGGTGAGGTTCCCATCGGGACTGGCGGGAAGTTCAATTTCGGGGGTCACCAAAAGATGCATCCAGTAATCGGAATATCCCCCCATATCCTCGTTGCCGCTCCACCAAGAGTTGCCGTCAATAGCGTGCGAGCCACTTGTGATGTGCCACTGGACAGGGGGAATTGCCGCCTGCCAGTCTCCAAGATCTCCGCTCTCAAATCCATCAAAGAACAGAGTGTCATACTCCTGGGCGCCCACAAACGCCGCCAGAAGCAGTGCAATGCCCACCACTAAAAATCTTTTCATAACTCCCCTCCTTGTTGGTGTTGATTTTCCTTAATTTGGGCTCCAAAATCATTTTTGTCAAGGATTACATTTTTCTAATCTGTTCCACCGTGCGGGCGTCAAGTTTTTTGATTACCTCAACCAGAAGTCTCACAAGGTTCAGGTAGTCATCCAGGTGAATTATGCTGTTGTGGGAATGGATGTAGCGCGAGGGGACAGAAAGAGTTATCGTAGGAATTCCAGCGCGGGTGAGCGCAATTCTTCCGCCGTCGGTGCCGCCCTTGGTGAGCGAACCCAACTGATAGGGGATTTTGTTCTCCTCAGCGGTCTCAATCACTAAATCTCTCAGGCGGGGGTTTGGCAGAAGCGAGCCGTCCATCACAGAAATTGACGGTCCTTTGCCGCACTTTTCAGCAAAGTCGGAGTCCTCAGAGCCGGGGGTGTCGGCGGCAATCGTCACATCAATGGCGAAAGCAACATCGGGGTTGACCTCATAGGCGCTGGTTCCTGCGCCCCTGAGCCCAACCTCCTCCTGCACGGTCCCAACCGCAAAAACCGTGTTCGGATGGCTCTTTCCGTGAAGTTCCTTGAGAACCTCAATCGCCGCCGCAACACCGATTCTGTCGTCCCACGCCTTTGCCATAAGCATTTTACCGTCGCCTAATTCATAGAATTCACTGAGCGGAACAATTGGGTCGCCGATTCTTATCCCCAGTTTCTCCGGGGCATTGTAGTCGTTATAACTTCCCACATCAATAAACATCCTGTCCACATCCATCACCTTTTTGCGCTCCTCGGGAGCGAGAACATGGGGCGCCTTGGCACCGATAACGCCGATGATTTCCTTGCCTTCACGGGTGCGAATCACAACCTTCTGCCCCAGAACGACATGCCCCCACCATCCGCCGATGGGGTTGAACTTTATGTATCCGTTGGAGGTGATTCCCCGGACCATAAAGCCGACCTCATCCATATGCCCGGCGACCATAATTTTTGGGCTGTCGGCGGTGCCTTTCTTGGCAGCGATAATACTCCCCAGTCCGCAAGTGGTCACTCTGTCGGCATAGCCTTTGACCTCCTCACGGAAAAGCGCACGAACATCGTCCTCAAACGATGAGGGTCCAAATGCAGAGGTGAGCCTTTTGAGAAAGGCTATCTTTTCTGAATAATCCTCTGTTGCCCCCTGCTTTTTCCTTGCCATAGTCCCTCCCGGTTAGGTTGATTTCCAAAAAGAGAAGAATAATAACATCTGTTCGCCAGAAAGCAAATAGAAACTACACAATCCGGATTTTTTTCACAATTTTTGCGCCGAGTTTTTCGTTTATCTTCCCGATTAGACTCTCCCGCACGGAGAAAAACTCCTGCCGCCATTCAGGGGTAAGCGCCTTTATCCACAGTTCGCCGTCCTCGGGCTCAAAGCGGACAGGCTGGCACATCTGCGCAAAGTATTTCCCTACAATACCCTCCCAGTCGGCGAAAATTTTTGTCTCGGTTATCCGGTCAAAAAGACCCAGTTCTCTGAGAATCTGCTCTACGACTCCGCCGATATGCGACCACTGGCTCATTTCTCCTCCACGATTTTACCCGCCTCGGCGAGACGGAAAATTTTGGCATCCTCAATTAAATGCTCCGGATGCGGAGTTGCAACCACAATTTGCCCGAACTGAGGGGCGATTTCCAGAACCGAGTGCGCTCTCTGGGGGTCAAGTTCGGCGAGGGCATCGTCAAAAAGCACGGTGGGTGTGCGCCCGATTTTCTCCTCTAAAATCCTTGCCGCCGCCAGATGAAGCGCCAGAGATATCATCCTGACCTGTCCCCACGAGGCAAACTTTTTCGCCGGAAGATTCCCAAGATATATCTCAATATCGTCCCGGTGCGGTCCGATGGCGGTCTGGAAAGTTTTGAGGTCCGATTTGCGGCGTGCGCACAGGCGCTCAAAATAGACCCGCTCAAGTTCGGGGTCGTCAGGGTTGTCCGCCGCCGTGGAGAGATACTCAATGTCCAGTCGGCGCTCAATTCCCGATATTGCGGCAAAAATCTCTGTCGCCAGAGGGGAAATCATCCTCAAAAAGCGGTTTCTTGTCGCCAGAACCTGCGCCCCGTGATGGGCGACCTGCTCGTCAATGGTCTCAATCAACACCATCCCGCCGGCGATTTCGCCCTCGGCAACTCCTCTGAGTGCGCTGTTCCGCTGCGCAACACTTTTGACATACGCCCCCAACTCGCTCACATAGACCGGGTCGTATTGGCTTATGGTAAAATCCAGAAAATTCCGCCGCTTTGACGGCGAGCCGGCAACTATGTTCACCTCGTCGGGTCCCACATAGATTGTGGGGAATTTCCCCAGAAGGTCTCTGAGCCTTGGAAGGCGCTTGCTGTTGAGGATAAAATTTTTCGCCCCGTTGGGGAGGAACACCGCCTCAAGGGTCTCGTGCTGGGGATTTTTTGCCACCACCCGGGCGAAATCGGCATCAAATCTGACAATCTGCTGTCCGGAGCCACGAAACGACCGCCCGAAACCGCAGACATAAAGCGCCTCCAAAAAATTGCTCTTGCCGTAGCCGTTGGGACCGAAGACGATATTCACCCGCTCGTCAAGTTCAGCGCGGGCATAGGCAAAATTGCGAAAGTTTTTCAACTCAACAGAGATTATCATCGCCGGAAAAACCTTCTGATATTTTCTGCAACCTGCTCAATTTCCTCATCGGTCAACTCGGGGAAAATCGGCAGGGACAGCACCTGCCGGGCGAGGGTCATCGTGCCGGGAAGGTCCTCATCTTTTGCGCTTCCCTCAAACGGTCCCAATCTGTGCACCGGCACGGGATAATACACCGCACAGCCTATTCCGTTCCCCCGCAGAAATTCCACTAATTCGTCCCGGGAGCCGTCAAGCACCCTGATAGTGTATTGATGAAAAGTGTGATAAGCATAATCCCGCTCAACCGGAAGGGCAATCTGTTCCACATCGCCCAGAAGTTGGGCATATTTTCTGTGATTTTCCCGGCGGGCGGCGTTGAACCCCTCAAGATGCCGCAGTTTTATATCCAGAATTTTCGCCTGAACGGCGTCAAGGCGGGAGTTGTATCCCAGCATCTCGTTTTTATACCGCTCCACCGAACCGTGATTGCGCAGTTTTTTTGCCATATTGGCGATATTTTCATCGTCGGTGGTGATAATTCCGCCGTCGCCGAAGGCACCCAGATTTTTTGTCGGGAAGAAACTGAACCCGGCGGCATCGCCCAGTGAACCTGTGCGCCTGCCTTTGTATTTCGTCCCGGCGGATTGTGCGGCATCCTCAATGATGACCAGATTTTTCTGGCGGGCGAGTTGGGTCAGTTCGTCCATCGGTGCGGGATGCCCGAAAAGATGGACCGGCATCACAGCCCGGGTCCTCGGCGAGAGGACCTTCTCAACGCTTTCGGCGGTGATGCACATAGTATCGGTGTCCACATCGGCGAAAACCGGCACCGCACCGATATTCGCCACAGATTCTGCGGTGGCAAAGAATGTGAACGAGGGCACCACGACCTCGTCGCCGGGCTTTATCCCCGCAGACCGCAGGGAGATAGTAAGCGCATCGGTTCCCGAGGCAACACCGATGGCATACTTTGTGCCCACATATTTGGCAAAGTGCGTCTCAAACTCCTCAAGATATCTCCCGCCGATATACTGCCCGCCGGCGAGAACCTCCAACACCGCAGGCTCAATCTCATCCCGAAGATGCTCATACTGCCGGGTGAGGTCAAAAAACGGAACGCCCATAGATTCCTCCGTCGTTATCAATAAACTTACACTTTCCGGCGGGAACTCACAAGGGGGTTTTTGGTATTCCCCTGACCGCTTTACAAACTATGGTATCCAAGCGCTGTGGGTTGAATGATGCGGGGGAAACCTTTCTTAAAAGAAAGGTTTTCCCCCGCGCCCCTTTCCAAAGAATTTTAGGATTTTGGGAATCTCAAATTGCTATGACACATCTTTCAACGGTTCTCCTTCTCCCCCGGTGGGAGAAGGAGTTAGAGGATGAGGGGGGAACACAAACCGCCCTCATCCGCCTCGCTTCGCTCAGCACCTTCTCCCAAAGGGAGAAGGAAATTCGGTATTGAGGTTATTGAACATAGCGGTTTTTCCCTCACGCCATTCCTAAAAACTTTTCGGCGCTTGAGAATCTGTGATTTTCAAGCGCCGACGATAAAAGTTTTTAGGAAGGGGGTGCGGGGGAGAAACCTTTTTCCAAAAAGGGTTTCCCCCGCCAAAACTTTACTCCGGCGAAATTCCGCCCATTGTCAGCGCCAGAATTGCCTTGGCGGTATGAAGCCGGTTTTCCGCCTCGTCGTAGATTATGGAGTGTTCGCTGTCGAGGAGTTCGTCGGTGATTTCCTTTCCGCGGTCAGCGGGGAGAGCGTGCATAATTTTTGCGTCGGGTTTGGCGGCGGAAAATTTTTTGTGGTCAAGGCGCCAGTGGCGGTATTTTTCAAGGTTTGCGCGCATCTGGGCGAAATATTCCTCGTCGTCAACGAACTGGTCAAAGTATGCGAACCCGCCCCAGTTTTTGGGAAAAACGATGTCCGCATCCACCAGTGCGTCCTCCATAGAGTCGGTGAACTCAATTTTTGCGCCGTTTTCGGCGGCGTGCTTTTTGGCGCGGTCAACGATTTCCTTCTGAAGCGGGAACTCCGGCGGATGCGCCACGACTACATCCATCCCGAACCGCGGGAACATCAGTATCTGCGACTGCGGAACTGAAAGCGGCTTTGCGTGCGAGGTCGCATACGCCCACGAAATCACCACCTTCAGCCCGCGGGTGTCCTCGCCGAAATGCTCCCGTATCGTCATCAAATCCGCGATTACCTGCAGGGGATGATATATATCATCCTGCATAGATATAACCGGAATTGTCGCATATTTTGCGATTTCATTTATATATTTGTTGCCGATATTATAGAAGCAGTTGCGGATGGCGATAGCCTCGCCCATTCTGGAGAGAACTATTGCGGTATCTTTGGGCGATTCGCCGTGGGCGATTTGCATTTTATCTGCGGTGAGGTCGTGGGCGTGCCCGCCAAGTTGGGTCATCGCGGCTTCCATTGAGTTCCGTGTCCGCGTGGACTGCTCAAAAAATATCATAAAAAGCGTCTGCCGGAGTAGATAATCAGTTCTTTCGCGGTTGTATCGCTTTTGTTTCAGCACCGCCGCGGTTTTAAGGACGACCTCTATCTCCTCCTTTGTCCAATCGTCAAAGGTTATTAGGTGTTTTCCCGCGAAATTCATATCCCCCTCCTTGGGTTTTTATAGATATTTTTCTAATTCAAAGGGCAGGAGTGCGTAAAATGCCGCCGCCACCACGAGGTCATCAATCGGGACGAACTCGTTGGGTGCGTGGGCGTGGATTTCGTTCCCCGGTCCGAAGCCGATGGCGGGGATTTTGTGCCTGCCGGCGATTGCCACGCCGTTGGTGGAAAAGGTCCATTTTCCCACTGCGGGCGGCTTGCCCAGAACTTTCTCCGCGGCGGCGACGCCGGACCTCACCAGCGGATGGTCCTCCTCAATCTTCCAGGTGGGGAAATACTTTTCCTGCGGATGCGAGACGCCGCGATAACTTTTTTTGTCGTAAATCGGGACCACCACCTCGGCGTCCTCGCCGACGATTTGTTTGATTTCGGCGATGGCGGAGTCTTTTGTCTCGCCCCAGGTCAATCTGCGGTCAATGTGGATTTTGCACCGGTCGGGGACGGCGCACAGCGACGGCGCCTCAGAAACAATCTGGGAGACCACCATCGTCCCCTTGCCCAAAAATTCGTCGTATCCTAAGTCCTCGCGGTTGAGGCGGTCAAACTCCAGCGCCGCCCGGGCGGCTTTGTAAACTGCGTTGTCGCCAAGGTGAGGCATCGCACCGTGCGCAGAACGCCCCTTAAAATACACCTCAATCTCCATCCTGCCCCGATGACCACGATGGACGCCTAAATTCGTGGGTTCGGTCAGCACGGCAAAATCGGGCACCAACTCGCCGGTCTCAATCAGGAAATTCCAGCACATCCCGTCGCAGTCCTCCTCCATAATGGAGAACAC
>JAMOPH010000228.1 GCA_027064665.1 bacterium
TGCCCTGATGCTGCCACTTTCCCCACAAAACCACCATCCTCACCTATTTTGTATCTTACCCCCTGGAACTGGGGGTCGCTGAGTCCGCACTGGGAAAGCACATACAAAGTTCCCGTATTGGACTCGGTCAAAAGCACGCCAGCCCACAGATAATCAAATTTCTCCTTGAGGTTTTTGCACACATAACCGGCGAACTCCTTGATATTTTCCACATTAGCCGCCCGCGTGCTGACCTCGTATAAAAGTTCCATCCGTGTCAGTTGAAGAGTGATTTTCTCATAGGCGAAGGACTCCTCAAGGGCACGCCCAGCCTGAGCCGCAACAATCTCAAGATGAATCAGAAGGTCCCGGGAGGGAACCTTGCCCTCAGGGGGTTTGTCAAGCGAAATCACCCCCAAAAGGCGATTATCCTGAGAATATATCGGGACAATGAGCATATCGTTGGGATTCCACTCTGATCCCTCGTCAACCTTCGGCACATACGAAATATCCTCGGGCACCTCAACCTCTTTGTGCCACCACCTGACCAGATACAGGTTCCCGAATCTGAATTTGTCCTGCATTATCTTCTCATAGTATTCCCGGGACACGGGCTGGCGTTTGAGTTTGGCGTATTCGTCCTTGGGAATTCCAAACTGCGCAACCCGATGATATAACCCCGACTTTTCGTCATACACGCTGATTAGAACCATCCCAAAGCCGAGTTTTTCGTGCAGTATCTTTATTATCCGCTCAAAAATTTCCTCGCGGGGGATGTTCCCGGGAAGACTTTTTATCATATCAAGGATAAAGGTCAGGTCTTCCGACAGAGAGTCCCACCGGGAAATCTCTGTCAGTGAGCCGGGAAGTTCCCTCTGGCGCTCAACCAAAAACGGCTCAATTTTCTCCCACGCCGCAATTAACTCCGGTTCCCCCCTTAATTCAATCAACTTCCTTATTTGGGCAAAGATATTTTTTGTTCTTTTGCGTGTCATTTACGCCTGCTGTTGGTTCTGTAATACCAATACAAAAGTCCCAGCGAAACCAAAAGGATTGCCAGCGCGTGGTCAAGGAAAAACTCCTGCGTGTTCTCCGCAAACTCCCCCGACAAAAGAGAAAAAGCGATTATCATCAATATGAGTATCCAGATTATCATTTCACAGTTTACTCAAATTTTGCGTAATGTCAACAACTCTAAGGGATATAGACAACTCTGCGCACCAACACCGCGCCTTTCTGTCCGCAAACCCTGACCAGATACACCCCGCCGGATACATTATGCGCCGGACGCCACACAAATTTTTCTCTCCCGGAAATCTCAAAATCCGCCACTGTGTTTCCACGAATATCGTAAATGCCGACCCGAAAGACGCCGTTTACTCCCGGGGGAATCTGTATCACACACGCATCGTTGAAGGGATTTGGATACACCCGCAGATTGATATCTTCGGGCACATCCTTTTTCTGCACAACGCCGATGGATGTCCGGGGGAAGACCACGGAGACATTGTCAATATACCATCCCGGTGCGGTGTTGCGGTTGCTTGAGCCGAAATCCCACAGGAGAGTTATCTCCTCGCCGGAGAAACTGCCCAGCGGGATTGCACATATATGCCAGGGCGTGCCCGGCTCATCATCGGCGAAAATGGAATCCCCCTCGGCAATCAGCCAGTTATACTCGCTTGAGGTCAGATAATATCCCCACGGCGGGGCAACTTGTGTGGTTTCACCGCCGGCGACCACCAAAATTCTTCCGCCGTCGTGGGCGACTGTGTCGGCAGAGTTCCAGTTCACAGCCTGGAAGCGATACCATTCGTCATACACAAGCCACGCCCCGGCGACGCCGGTCAAATCAACATCAAGCATCAGCCGGGACTGGGAAGAATCGCTGTAGTTTCCGTCCAGCGATGTCGCCCAAAGACGATTTCCCGAGGGCACATAAGGCGGCAGCATATTGCCAGTATCGGGCACTCCCCACTCCCAGTCCTGATAGAAATCAAATCCCTGCGCGGACAATCCCCCACTGTCCGATTCAAAATCGGAGAAATACACGGTATCCGCCGGGACGAGGCGGATTGTCAAATTCACCCGTGAGGTATCGGTGGGCAGGGTGATTCCCTCAACCACCTTGGGGCAGTAGCCCTCGGCGACAACTGTCAGAGAGTATGTTCCCGCCAGAAGTTCCCGATGGAAATCGCCGAGTGCCGGGTCTGTGGCAAT
>JAMOPH010000229.1 GCA_027064665.1 bacterium
CTTTATTGAGCCGACAAATTCCGGCGTGCCCTCGCCGAGACGCCATATCTGATACCCGCCCACATAGTCGGAGGCGTAGAGGAAGCCGTTGCTGATTATCAGGTCGCAGAACTGCACGCTGTGGTCGGTGATGTGATGGAGCGGCTTGAAATCGCCGTCCCGCAGGATTTCAATCCCCTCGCTGCCGAGACTGACGGCACAATATCCATCGCCGAAGACAATCTCGCCGATGGGGTCAAGTTTGTCCACACGGCAGACGGGATATTCGGCTATGTGGTTGCCCTTGATATCGTATTGCTCCAGGAAGATGTTGGGCGAGGTCCTGTCCGGCACCTCTCTGGCGCCAAGGACAAACAGCGAGTTTTTGTGATATTTCACATCCCACACCCGTGTGAGTCTGTCTGCGCCGAAGCGGTTGATAACCACGGGATTTTCCGGGGATGCGGCGTCAATCTCAATCACGCCGGAAAGCCCTGCGGCGACGAAGAACTTGTCGCCTACGGCACATCCACGCTGGGGAACATCGGAGGTCCTAACACGCCCAATCTCAAACGGATGGCGCACATCGGAGATGTCAAACACCGAAAGCCCCTCGTAAGAGTTGGCAAGATAGATGTTGTCGTCCCGAAGCACGCAGTCTGTGGTGGGGATTTCCTCACTCCAGAGCATCACCGGGTCTTTCTGATAGTCAACCATCTGATATGTGGCGAAATTCGCCATTCCGCCGGCGAAGATGTAGTCATCCCGGATTTTTATCACCCTCGGCGATGTGAACGGGAAACTGAACAGATGCGGGAACAGGGTTTTTTCGTCCGGGGAGCCCTCGTCCAGCCTGCCGTAGAAAATCAGGTTCCGGTATGCTTTGACGGTGGTATAGACCCCTTTCTGCGTGCCGTAGAGGTAGATTCTGTCGGGGGATGGCACCCAGAACGCCCCCAGACCAAGTTTCCCTGCGGCGGCGAAAATTTTGTGGTCGTAGTAGTCAATTTTGAGCGGAGCGCCGTTGAGCCCGACAAAGTTCACCACCACCGGGTCCTCGGGATTTGACACATCCAGCGCCGCAATGTAGTCCTTCCCGCCAAGATAGAGGATGTTCCCGTCAAGGTCCATCGTGGTGAAGGATTTGAAGCGGTCGTCCTCAATGTCGGGGAATTTGCCTAAAAGCGCCGGTGAATACGGGTCTGTGATGTCGTAGATTTCCAGACCTTCCTTCTCCCACAGGACATAGAGTCTGTCCCCGCTGACGATGATGGACTTAATTCGGCTTGAGTGCCCCTCAATTGTGCCCATCAGTTGCGGGAAATCGCGCTGGTAGATGTTGTATATGTTGAGCATTGCGCCCACGCCGGCATAGACCACCTGCCCGGTGCTGTTGATTGCCTCCACCGGGTTGAGGTCAACTCTGGAAAGTTTGACCAAATGATACGGTGTGGCACAGGCGACTGCCACCATCACGGCGAGAACTAAAAATCCTGCCCTCCTCATTTCTGCCCTCCTGCTTTCAATATGAAAATATAGAGATTTTGCGATGAATTTCAAGGGGGAATTTTCCTACGAAATGACCGCTTTACCAATATGGTATCCAGGGGTTGGGAGTTGGATGAGGCGTGAAACATCCACAGGTGGCAGTGTTGCTATGTGGACTGGTGCCTCGGGATAATGTGCTATGAGCAACTCAAAAGGTGTCTTTCCACATCTGCTGGCTCGGTTGTGCTATTCGCCAATCTCCGGGAAACATCTTCACTCATTCAACCCAACTTGACAACCGATAACTTGGGTACTATACAATTTGTGTCAATTTGGGTTGACTTTTGATGTTTTTTCCGTATATTTACAAAAGATTAAATAAGTTGGAGGGGGGTAATGATGGCATATACAAAAATTGGGTTGGTTGTGAATATCGCTTTGTTCTGTCTTTTCCTCTTTCCTGCGAATGCGGCTGATATTCCTCACGCGATAAATTATCAGGGAAAATTGTATGACAGCGGCGGTCCGGCAAATGGCGCCTACGATTTTCAGGTGGCGCTGTATAATGCCTCCACCGGCGGGACGGAACTGTGGGTCAAAACCTTTGATGATGTCAATGTGAACTATGGGCTGTTCAGTCTCGTGCTGGACAACAGCGACGGCGGGACAAATATCAGCCAGATTCTCACCCAGAACGCAGACCTGTGGATTGAGGTTCGTGT
>JAMOPH010000230.1 GCA_027064665.1 bacterium
TGCCAAAAGCCCGGGGATAACATACCCGATGGGGTCAAAACTGATATATTTCGGCGGGATTAGATTCTGCGCCACAAGTCTCAACAGCGAGCCGAAGATAAATCCCAAAAGAATGGTCAGCACCAGCCTGCGGCGCCCATAGACAAAGGTCTTTGCGGAGATGAGTTTCAGAACCACAAGCGCCAGAAACGCCGCCACCAGCGTTCCCAGAATTTGAACCGGCTTGTTCCAGAAAAGGGCGATGTATCCAGGGACTACCAGCCCGCCGGCGGTCAGCCCTAAAAATTCCGCAAACAGAAGACTCACAACCAGCCCCAATCCGACAGAGACCCAGAGCATATTTCTACCCCTGTATTTTTCCCTGCCCTCATCCGGCACTCCACACCGTTTCCTCCCGGTGGAAGGTGGTCTGCTGAAAGTAAAGCCGGATAAGGGTGATTTTATTCCCCCTCGCCCCCATCCCCTCTCCCACAAGGAGAGAGGGGGGAAATTTCCCTTCTCCTCGGGGAGAAGGTGCCGAGCGTCAGCGAGGCGGATGAGGGGCAAAAAATCCCCTTTGTGAAAAGATAACCTCATCTCTGAGCGGGGAAAGAAATTTTTCCTCATCTGGCAAGCGGTATCAAAAAATGGAACTCGCTTCCCCTGCCCGGTTCGGTTTCCACCCAGATTTTGCCGCGGTGCGCCTCAATAATCTGTTTGGTGATTGCCAGCCCAAGTCCTGTGCCGGAGACATTTTTCCCCGTGCTTGCCCGGTAGAACTTGTCAAAAACACGCTCCGCCTCTTCTTTTGTCATTCCGGGTCCGTTGTCCTTGACAACAAAGTGGACATAGTCCCCATCAACGCCGCCGATGACCACCACTTTCCCGCCCCGGGGCGTGAATTTCAGCGCATTGGATAAAAGATTTTCAAAAACCCTCTCAATCTGCCGCACATCCATACGGACCACCACATCCTTGAGTTTGAGTTTCATCGCAAGACCCACGCCCTTGTCGGCAAAACTTATGGCGTGTTTGCGCACG
The DNA here is from genome assembly GCA_027064665.1 of bacterium. Taxonomy (GTDB): domain Bacteria; phylum UBP14; class UBA6098; order B30-G16; family B30-G16; genus JAMOPH01. The sequence goes on from JAMOPH010000230.1 coordinate 1,021, forward strand.
GTCTCCCGCACAAAATCCTCAATTTTCACATCCTCAAGGTGAAGTTCAAACCGTCCGCTCTCCAACTTCTGCAGGTCAAGGATATCGTAAATCAGGCGGGAGAGGGTGTCCAAGTCCGTCAGAATTTGCTCAAGGGTGCGCATCTGCTCGGGGTTGAGCGAGCCGTGAATTCCGTCAACGAGGTTCTCAATTCCCAGCCGGACACGATACAGCGGCGATTTGAGGTCGTGGGTGATGCTTGATAAAAACATCGCCTTCATCCGGTCAAGTTCGCCAAGGGCATCCATCATAGCGTTGAAATCGGCGGTCAGGTCTGCGATTTCGTCGTGGCTCTCAAAGGGCACACGGATATTGTATTTCCCCTGCCGGGCGTATCTGGTCGCCTGCCGAAGGTGTGCGATTGGGCGGGAAATTCGCTTTGCGATCAAATACGCAATTCCCGCAGAAAGCACAAGCATCGCCAGCATAAGCAAAATTCCGCCCCTTATCGCCGAGGCGGTTATCTCCCGGGAGCGAGCGAGAAGTCTCTGCGTCTGCGCCTGCGCATCAACTATGGATTTCTCAAGCAGAAAGGCGAGATTTTTGAACGCCTCGTCCCACCTCTGCCGCTCCGGAGGAGACACAGCCATTGCAAGCGTGTCAAGATACCCGTTTATCTGCTCCAGTATCTGGGGGTCAAGAAAATGCAGTGAGTTCTCAACCTGTCTGATTTGCTCTATTTTGTTCAAAATTTTTCCCGGCGCCTCGGCAACATATTTTTTTGTGTATTCATCCTTAAATTTCTGCGAGTAAGCGGAGATATAGGCGAGGTACTGCCGGTTCATATCGTCCGCCAAATGCTGAACATCTCTTTCCTGCGCAACAAACTCAACCGACCTGCCAATCTGATTCCCCAACTCCATAAGGATTTTCATCTTGTGGAACAGATAGAAGTTTGATATCAGCACCAAAACGATGGTTATCAGATACCCCAAAAATATCTTGAGCGCGATTGGAATTCTTTTGTGTTTCCGCCGCTCAACGGGAGGCTTTTGTCCCTGTGTTCTGTCTTCCGCCATAGCGATACTGCCCGGTTTCTGGCAAAATTAAGGCAAAATTCCCCGCCACAAAACAAAAAAGTCCGCCGGGAATCTGCCCCGACGGACTTCGGCAAACAAATCTTAC
>JAMOPH010000231.1 GCA_027064665.1 bacterium
GATAGGCGGAACCAACGCAGCGGAAATCCAGACCACAGGTTCTGGCACAAAAGCCACTGCTCTGGCAATACCCGTGCGGTATATCCACAGCCCGCAGGGGATTGTCAGAAAATCCGATGTCCAGGCGGGGGTGGAACTTGTGGCGAAACTGATTGAGAATGTGAGCCGATTTTTCGCCAAAGATTAAAAATGACCGTTCGGCGGCGAAAAATACCGAGAACGCGCCCAAAGCGCAAAAAATCATCCATCAAAACCACCAAATCCGGCGGCTGGAAAGTTTTTGACTGGTTCGCCATCATACTTGGCGGAATAGTTCTGCTGGTGGGAGGAATAAGCGCACTGGTGGGACCCGAATCCTCAGGAACCAAAAGAACAGGTCCTGTATCAGGGGAAAAAATTGCCCTTCAACTGTTCAACGGCACGGGGGATAAAACTGCCATCGCCCCGCTGTCCGACTCACTGCGCGCTATGGGGATTGATATCCGGGACGAGGTGAGAGGCTCGCGCTCGGTGTATCCCTACACAATACTTCTTGACCGCCACGGCAACCCAAAACTGATGGATTCTCTCGCCACACTTATCGGACTGCCGCACGACAGAATTGTTCTTCAGCGCAACAGAGACATATACGACGCAACACTGGTTATCGGAAAAGATTACAAGCAAGTTTTGACCAAAATTTTTAGTAGAAAATAGTCTATATTACTGGTTTTCTAATAAAGAATCCATCAATTTGCAGGCATTATACAATTCAGATGAATCACCTATATGGTGTTCTCCGGGTGTGATTATAATGTGAGCATCAATGCCGACATCCCGCAGGGCTTCATACATCATCTCGTTGAAGTCGCGGTTCCAGTCGTCCTCGCGGGTGATTATTACAAAATGTAAGTGCCCGGCGTGAACTATATCTGGCGAATAAATCAAACCTGTGTGGGCGCACTCGGTGATTATGCCGGCAAAAAGGCGCGGATACCTCAATCCCGTTCCCCACGCCTGCGCCCCCTGTCCGGAAAAGCCGAACAGAACAATTCTATTAGTGTCAATCTGTGAAAAATAGCGAAGATTTCTAACCAAATTTATAATATCAGTTTCGTTGAGGCGCGGGTCCCTGTGATTGCGGGATTTCCCGCACACAACCACATTCCAACCTAACGAGTCATAGACTGCCAGCGCAGTGTCAAGGTCCTCAAGTTGGGCGCCGCGGCAGTCAAGATAGAGCAGAACCGGACGGGGATAAGTCGCCATCGGATATAGCATATAGATATTACTATCCGAATCAACAAAGTAATTGGGCAAATTCGCACTCTGTGTCTCCGCATTTGCTAACAAAAGCGCGCCGAAAAGCGTTATAACCCCAAATTTTCTCATACAATCCTCACAGAAGTGATAAATATCTATCAACTCTGTCCGGGAAAACGGTCGCCACAGTTGAACCTGCGGGGAGTTTTTCGGCAATTCTAATTGCGGCGGCAAGGTTTGCCCCCGATGATATTCCGCAGGAAATCCCGGTCCTTTTCGCCACGGCGCGCATCAACTCAAATGCCTCGTCGGTTGAGACTTTCTCTATCCCATCAATCAGTTCGGCATCGTATATGGCGGGGACAAAACCCGCGCCAATTCCCTGAATTCCGTGTTTTCCGGGGTTTTCGCCCGAAAGGACTGCAGATTCCGCCGGCTCAACGGCGATTATCTGGGTCCGCGCGCCGAGGTCCATCTTAAAATACTGGGCGACTCCCATAATTGTCCCGCCGGTGCCAACCCCGGCTACAAACGCCATCGGCGCAGAATTGAGTTGACGATATATCTCCGGTCCCGTGGTCTCGCGGTGAATTGCGGGATTGGCAGGATTGGTAAACTGGTCCGGAAGGAACGAATTGGGTATATCAATCTGAAGTTGCTCCGCCCGCCTGACAGCGCCGGGAATCCCCTCCTCCGCAGGCGTCAGAACGACCTCCGCACCAAAATGCTTCAGTATCTTTATCCTCTCCTCCGACATATTCTCGGGCATAACTATAACGCAGTCATACCCCTTCACAGCGCAGACGAAGGCAAGCCCTATGCCGGTATTCCCGCTTGTCGCCTCAATGACCACACCGCCCTCCCGAAGGAAACCCTCCCTTTCGGCAGCCTCAATCATAGACAGCGCAACCCTGTCCTTGATGCTACCGGCGGGATTG
>JAMOPH010000232.1 GCA_027064665.1 bacterium
CACCGAGGGGCAGAATTCCGCCGCCGCGCCGGTTTTTGATGTTGTCCAGAACCCGCGCCGGGTCATCGGTGGGGATACCGCGCTCGTCGGTCGCCCAGCCGAGGGGGATTTTTTCGCCCTGCCGGGCATAGACCTCAAGTTTCCCGCGGGGCACCACCGATGTCGCCATATCCAGAACCCACGGCATCTCCCCGCCGGTGGGCACCGCCACCGCAATCGGATTTGTGCCGAAAAGCATATCCCTCCCGAAAGTTGGCACCACAATCGGCGCGGAATTTGTGGCGGAAATCCCTATCAAATCCTCCTCAAGCGCCATCATAGCGTAATATCCGGCGATTCCGTAATGGTTGGAATTGCGGACCACGGCGTAGGCAACCCCCATATCCTTCGCCCTGCGGATAACCTTTTTCATCACCTTGAACGAGACCACCTGTCCCATTCCGCCGTTGCCGTCAACTAAAAGGGCGGTGGGGGTTTCGCGGATAATTTCGGGCTGGGCATCGGGGATCATAATCCCTCTGCGGATACCGTCAACATAGCGTCCCAGTCTGGCGACTCCGTGGGACATAATTCCCCTCTGGTCGGCGGCGACGAGGACATCGGCGATGATGCGGGCGTCATCTTCGGCGACCCCGAGACGCACAAAGACCTCGGATACGAAATTTTTCAATCCCTCAACATCTACTTTAACTGTCGGGAATTTCATAGTTCACCTCGTGTTGTAAGGGCAGATTTCCGCTAAATCGCATCTGCGACAATTCTTACTTGGTTCTATATTTCCCCATTTTAGATCACGCTTTATAACACCTTTCCTTAAATTAGACAGAACAGCATTTAGATTTTTCTCAAACTCTGTGATTTCCTCTTCGGCAATGGGATGATATGATACAACAATTCTGTTTATAGACCGGAGATTATGATAATACATAATCCCCTCAACGGGTATACCTGCTTTATATAGCATTGTAGCATAGGTCTTCAATTGGATTTCTTTTTTCCAATTTGAATTAATTTTGTATGTTATATCTCCAAGTTTATAATCAATAATCACTACCTTCCCGGATGGTAGAAGGTCAATTCTATCTATTTTCCCTCTTATAAGTGTGCCATCTATTTCAGAAAGGATTTTAGTTTCAAACAGGGCGGGTAGGTTAGTAGTCCTTATTTGGTTCTCGGCTATTCCCCTCTCAAGTTCAGGTATGTAATGCAAATTGGATAGCAAATAGTTCTCAATTTCAAATATATCTGTAAGTGTATATGGCAGATTTTTAGCGCGCCATTTTATATATGAAACTTCCTCGCCAAATATTTCCCTTAACAGTTCAATATCATCGTTTGTTATTTTTATTTTTTCATAGATGTCGGCAAAATTATTTATTAAGTATTTTAGGAAATCTTTTATAGCATCAAAGTTCCTGGTGGAATATGTATCCAACTCTGGCAGAGAGATGCCTGCCCGGGCGTACTTTTCCTTAAAAAATCTTTCAAAGGCGGAATGTATCTCACCGCCCAACTCCAGACCTGATATAGTTTCCTCGAGTTCTTCCGGCGCAAGCGCACCCAACATTCTACTTAAATAAAATTTCACGGGACACTCGGCATAATCCTCAATATCCGACACCGAAATCTCATTTCCTACCAAATTTTCCACAACTTCAGGCATAGAATATACACCATACTCCACAGTTCCTTTAGAAATCTTAAATGTATCACGGGAAGATAGCGCATATCTATCAAGCACTCTAAAAATCTTTTCCCCATCGGTTATTTTTTCTGCCTCCGTAAATCTAAAAATCTCATCAATCGCCTGCGGAACAAACAGATTCTGTTCATCCATCAGTGGAACCGTTAGATAACTCCTCCGGGCGGTCATCATCCCCACCAGAAGCGAGAGTTTTGCTATCTCCTCCCGCCGCGAGACAAACGGCAGAAAATCGTCGTATTCCTCCTCAAGGACTGCGTTCTTGTGGGTTTTTGGCGGGAAATTTTCGCCGTTGAACCCCACAAAGAAAGTCGCCTCGCCGAAATTAGCCCTGCCCTCCTCAACCGGCAAAACTCTCACCCCGGCGCTGTAGAGCTTTGCGCCGAATTCCGATGGACGAAAGGCGTGCAACAGCGCAGAAATTGAGAGTTTCCCATCAAGTTCGGTTTTCCCGCCGTAGCCGGAATCCAGCAT
>JAMOPH010000233.1 GCA_027064665.1 bacterium
CCAGCGTATTCTGGCGATATCGCCCTCATAGCCGGGCAGTTTCCCCACGGTTTTCGCCAGTTGATATGCGAGGGAGTAGTCCTCGTTCTCGTAGGCGCACTTTGCCAGATAGAAGTTCACCCAGTCGCCCAAGTCGTAGTCTGTAACGGCGAAAAGCCCCGCAAAAATTGACTCCGCAGTGGCAAAATTCCCCAACTTCATATTCACATAGCCCAGGAGAAACTCCCTGTCCAGACTGTCCAGATACGGGGCGACCTTGATGCTATCCAATGCCTCATCCCAGCGGCGGCGGTAGATAAGGTCTGCCACGCCGGTCACCGTGGTGTCCACCGGCGGCGGAGGATACCCCGCCGTATCCGGCTGAACGGACGGGACTTTTTCCTTCGGCAGGGAGGTTTTCTCCGCAGTCCGCTGAAGAGAACATCCCCCCACAAAAATAATAACCGCCGCAACTATCCATATTCTGCGCATCTGCAAAGACCCCAAATTTTTTGTTGCGCCACAGAGCAAAAGATATTCCTTTGCCTTCGGAAAAACAAGTGCTCCCGGTAAAGTTTTTGAAAAAATTGCAGATTATCAAAACACAGGAGGGTTTTCTATGGCGAAATACAAAATCGCAGTCCTGCCCGGCGACGGCGTGGGAAAAGATGTTATGGACGCCGCTATGATTGTCCTTGAGAAGGTCAAACTTGATGCGGAATACATCTATGGGGATATCGGCTGGGAGTTCTGGCGCACCGAGGGCGACCCTCTCCCCCAGAGAACAATTGAACTTCTCAAGCAGACCGACGCCTGTCTTTTCGGCGCAATCACCTCAAAGCCCAAACAGGAGGCGGAAAAGGAACTCATCCCCGAACTGCAGGGGAAAGGGCTGGTGTATCGTTCGCCCATCGTGCGTCTGCGCCAGATGTTTGACCTCTACATCAACCTGCGCCCCTGCAAGGCGTTCAAGGGCAACCCGCTCAACTACCGGGATGACATTGACCTTGTGATTTTCCGTGAGAACACCGAAGGGCTCTATTCCGGCGTGGAGTTCCGCCCCGTGCCTGATGAGGTCAAGGATGTCCTCGCCAAACACTCGCCGAATATGGAAAGATTTAAGGATGTCCCCAACGATGAGTTGGCAATTTCGTGCAGGATATTCACGAAAAAGGGATGCGAGAGAATCCTGCGGGCGGCGTTCAAATATGCCAAGGAGAACAACCGCCCAAGCGTGACGGTGGTGGAAAAGCCCAATGTGATTCGTGAGACCTCGGGGATGATGGTGGAACTTGCCCGCCAGATTGCGCCGGAATACGCCCCGGTGGAACTGTGGGAGGCAAATGTTGATGCGATGGCGATGTGGCTGGTCAAAAACCCGCAGAATTATTCGGTTCTGGTCTCATCCAATATGTTCGGCGACATAATCTCCGACCTTGCGGCGCAGTTGGTCGGCGGGCTGGGATTCGCCTCAAGCGGAAATATCGGCGACAACTATGGAATTTTTGAACCCACCCACGGAAGCGCCCCGAAATACGCCGGGCAGTATAAGGTCAACCCCTCGGCGATGATTTTAGCCGCCCGCCTTATGCTTGACTGGCTTGGCGAGAAGGAAAAGGCGAAAGCCATTGAGGACGCCCTCGCCTCGGTCATTGAAGAGGGCAAGGTCAGAACCTACGATATGGGCGGGGATAACTCCACAATTGAGTTCGCCGAGGCTGTGGCGGCAAGAATTTAACCCGAAAATCCCGCCGGAAAATGCGAGGGGCGGGGAAACTCCCCGCCCTTTTATATTTGCGCCCTAACCCTAATCTTCTCCCTCTGGGAGAAGGTGCCCCGACGAAGTCGGGGCGGATGAGGGAAACTCAAAACCGTCCTCATCCCCGCATAAGCATCTCGGCGACCATCTCGTACCGGGCGATGGTCTGCTCAACGACATCGGGCGGAAGTTCCGGCGGGTCGCCCTCGCCACGCCATCCCACAGAAAGCAGATAATCCCGGATAAACTGCTTGTCAAACGACTCCTGATGTTTCCCCGGCTCGTATGCGGACGCGTCCCAGAACCGCGAGGAATCCGGCGTCAGAAGTTCGTCAATCAAAATTATGTCCTCGCCGAACCTGCCGAACTCAAATTTGGTGTCGGCGATGATTATCCCTCGCTCAAGGGCATACTCGTGGGCGAATTGA
>JAMOPH010000234.1 GCA_027064665.1 bacterium
CACTACGCCGAGGAGGCGGAGAAAATCCACTATGCAATGTATGGCGCGGCGCTGAAAAACGCCGAAAACGGCAAAGACGCCGATGCGGACGAGGTCTATGTCTGTCCGGTGTGCGGATACACTCACATCGGCACTCCGCCGGACAAATGCCCCGTCTGCGGCGCAGATTCGTCAAAATTCGCCAAATTTTGAGGAAAGTGAGTTAAAATTCAAACAGGAGGTGGTGCGATGACCGAAAAATTCCAAATCTACAAGTGCGAGGTCTGCGGGAACATAGTTGAGGTGGTTCATCCCGGGGCGGGCGAACTGGTATGCTGCGGTCAGCCGATGAAACTTATGGAGGAGCAGACCGCCGAGATGTCCACCGAAAAGCATGTCCCCGTGGTGGAGAAAAAGGAGAACGGCTACCGCGTCTATGTGGGCTCCACCAAACATCCGATGGAGGAGAACCACTATATTGAGTGGATTGAGATTATCACCAAGGACGGGAAATCCCTGCGGAAATACCTCAAGCCCGGCGATGAGCCCGAGGCGTTCTTTGAATACACCGGCGAGATTGAAAAGGCGCGGGAGTTTTGCTCCGTCCATCTTCTGTGGAAGAACGATAAGGTGTAATCCGCAGATTATACTGATTTCAGGCGGGGGAGATATAAAAAATTCCCCCGTTTTTTGTTGCGACGGCGGGGGATTGAGATATTTTCCTGATTGATGAGCGCCGAGACAATAAAACCGGACCCTGCCCTGACCGATGAGGATATCCGCCTGTTGCGGGAATGCCGGATGTGTCCGCGGGAATGCGGCGCCAACCGTTTTGAGATGAGAGGAGTCTGCCGCGCCGACGCAGGTCTTGAGGTCTCAAGTGTCAATCTCCACTTCGGCGAGGAACCGCCAATCACCGGATACCGCGGCTCCGGCACAGTGTTTCTGACCAACTGCAATATGAGGTGTGTCTATTGCCAGAACTATCCCATCAGCCAGTTGGGAGTGGGCAGGCGATACAGCATATATCATCTTGCCGAGGCGATGGTCTCGCTTCAGCGGCGCGGCGCACACAACATAAATTTCGTCACGCCGTCGCACTATGTGGTGCAGATTCGCCGGGCGGTGATTTTAGCCCGCCGGATGGGACTGACGATTCCCATCGTTTACAACACCAGCGGCTACGACTGCCCCGCCGCATTGGAAATCCTGTCGGATGTGGTGGACATATTTATGCCCGACCTGCGGTATTACGACCCCGAACCGGCGGCAAAGTTCTCCGGCGCCCCGGATTACCCCGAGGTCTCCCGCCGGGCGGTCAAAATTATGCACTCTATGGTCGGCAACTTGGTGATAAATTCTGCGGGCGTCGCCGAAAGGGGACTTCTGATTCGCCTTCTGGTTCTGCCCGAAAACCTCTCCGGCACCGATAAAACCCTGCGCTGGATTGCCGAAAATCTGGGCACCAACACATACATAAGTCTGATGAGCCAGTATTTCCCGGCGTATAAGGCGCACAACTACCCGCCCCTTGACCGCAGAATAACGCCGCAGGAGTATCAAAAAATCCTTGATGTCGTGGAGAAATTGAACTTTGAGCGGGGATACATCCAGCCGATGGGTTTGTAGGTGTTGCCCTCCACCTTGCTTGAAATCGTCCGGGAATTTTGGTGGAGTGTTAATCCCGGGAGAACCCAAAACTGCCGGGGGCGGGACTTGAAGGGGCGTTGCCCCTACTTTATTGCGGGTTCAAGTCCAGATTGGTGCGGAAACGCCAAGGTGTTTTTGAATACATCAAGTTTTCTGGGAAAAAATAAAAATTTGCCGGGGGCGGGACTTGAACCCGCACGGGGGAAACCCCACATGGCCCTCAACCATGCGCGTCTGCCAAATTCCGCCACCCCGGCGTATGCGAAAGGATGTCAATTTTGCTTGCGCCTATGCAAATCTCAAAATATCTTTGCATCGGACTTTGTCAAGATATTTTTGGGGGAAGTATGCTGCGAGTTATGATTTTCATTGACGGGAGCAATTTCTACCACGGAATGCGGGATATCCTCGGCAGAGTGAATGTGGATTACAGAAAACTGATAGAAAAACTCACCCGAAGGCGCTATCTGGTGCGGGCTTATTATTACACCCCCATTATCAACCGTGAGGAGGCGGAGGAGCA
>JAMOPH010000235.1 GCA_027064665.1 bacterium
GGGGAAAGGGCATATACACAACACCGCCGACAGCGACACAGCGTTTGTTTCCCGTGAGGGCGGCGCCGGTGGAATTGGCGGATATTTCCGTGGCGGAAGCGGTTCCGGTGCTGTGGCGTTGATTGCCGAGCGCCCCACAGAGAACAACCGTGCAGAACTCGCCAACGCCGATGCCGGTGTCTATGGTGAGGTTGACGGCAGCGATGAGTCCGCCGTGATAGGACACAATATCGCCTCGTCGGGAACCGATAGCGCCAAAGGTGTTCTCGGGGTTGCCGATGGCGCAGGCGGGACCATCCACATCGGTGTTCAGGGAATCGCATCCGGAGCGTCGGAAAACTACGGCGGCTTCTTCAGCCCGATGCTGGGAATTGCGCCCCAGACGAGTCTGCCAGCCGGAGCCAATGGCGGTCTGTGTGTTAAGGATGGCTCACCGGATTCCCTTTTCTTCTACGACGGCACCACCTGGACGCCGGTCAAAACGGGCTACGAAAGTGTTCAGTGGGAGCAGGCGGGCTCATCGCCGAACAGATATAAGCGCCCGGTGTTTGACGGCGCAGGGAACGACAATGTCCGGGTTTATGAGGTGACCGCCCTGCGGGGGGTCTACGGTCGCTCGTATCAGGATGCCTCAAATTATGCGCTCGGTTATTTGGGATACTATGGAAGCGACATTGGCGGAGTGAGCAGATTTATCGGCGTCTATGGAAACAGTGGCAGCGGGACGGACAATGTTGCGGTGGCTGGTAGGTACAGCGCTGGCAGATATGGGTATATAGGTGGAGAACGGTATGCAGTTTATGGGAAATTTGATGAAGATGCCACTGGTTTGGCATCTACAATGGCGGGCTATTTTGTAAATGATAACGATGAGAATAATTCTTCATATTCCAAGTTTGGAGTGTATGGGGATGTAACCGGGGACTATGGAACCAAATATGCCGTTTACGGTTCCTCACAAGGTGCTGGAACAAATTATGGTGTTTATGGAAAAGCGTTCGGTGGGAGCATTAACTGGGCAGGATACTTCGATGGGAATGTGGGCATAACTGGCAACCTTGACCTTAGCCAAGGGACGGTCATACTTGACAGCGACGGCGAGGCCCCTTCCGCTGCTGGGGATGTGCTTGTGTTTGACGGGACGGATTACGACTGGCAGGCACTCAGTGGCGGTGGAACCCCCGGCGGAAGTGATGGGCAAATTCAATACAACGACGGAGGAGTTTTCGGCGGCGCCGCCGATTTCTACTACGACGATGCTACCAATAGAGTCGGCATCGGAACGAGCAGCCCCGGGGCAAGGCTGGATGTTAATACGCCGTCAGCAGGCGGAACCCATTATTGTATCCGCGCATCAGAAAATGGCTCCGGAACCGGCTATGCAATTTTTGCCACCGCAACTGGTTCTGGAACCTGTGTTGGTCTATATGCAACTGCGACGGGAAGTGGAGATAACTATGCGGCTATTTTTGACAACGGCAATGTGGGAATTGGGACGACAAGCCCGGGATACAAACTCCATATCGTCGGCGGTGATGTGAAGATTGGGAATTCCGCCGGCGACAATAGGAAATTGTATTTCGGCGATGGCAGTTATGTCTATATAGGCGAAGGACCCACCGATGACGACCTGTATCTGTATGGAAGGGACAGGATATCTCTTATGGGGGGCAATGTCGGTGTCGGAACGACGGACCCTGCCGCCGAACTTGATGTCAACGGCACGGTTCGTGCGGCGCATTATCGTGACAGCGGCGGCGGAGACCTCATTCGCTCAAGCGACGGCTCAATCAATGTCTCCGAGGATTCAGACGGCTCGTGGAATTTGACGGTTGCCGGAGGCGGCGGTGGAACTCCCGGTGGTGCCGACGGCACTGTCCAGTTCAACAATTCTGGAAGTTTCGGCGGTGACAGCGCTTTCGTGTGGGACAGAGGCGACAGCACCCTCATAATCAAAGCCGCCAGCGTGGGCGACGGTCTGAGAATTGAGGGCGACACCTACGGTTGCCCGGTGATTATTCTGAAGAACACTAACACTCATGGCTCTATGGCCTATGGTTTCGGCACCAGCGGCGACACCTACTATGCCGGTGTGGAATTTGAGATTGACAGCAGCGGCACCGAAGTGAACAAAATGGTTCTGTATAACAACAATCCCGGTGCGATTGAGTTTGCCATAAATCCCGGCGGCGGAGTTCAGGCCTTGATGAGGATGCCGCCGGATGCCAGCAGAGTCAGTATGTTAAAACCTCTTTCGCTGGAATCTTCCCGTACATATGTGATGGGATATGACGGCGGCGCTAATCACTGGATAACTACCGGTGGTTCCGAGCCCGGGTCTTGTTATATGTCGTTTATCGGCACGAGCGGTGGAAATGCCACGGCGGTGAACATCGCTCCCGGTGGCGGCACCGGACTATATGTGAACAGTTCCGGCGATGTGGGAATTGGGACATCCAGCCCGACCTCAAAACTCTATGTGGATGGCGATATTTACTGCACGGGCAAAATCACCAGTGAGGGCGGATACGACCCGCCATATGTGGGATTTTCTATGGAGACCAGAAAATCCATCTGCGAGCGGGTCAAGCGTGAGGTTCCGCCGGAAAAACTTGAGCAGGCTATTGTGTTCTGGAACTCCGAGACCCAGAGGATGGAGGTCTATCTGCCCACGAAAGGCGAGTTCAGAGATTTTATGGGGAATCTACTTGAACAGGGAGAGGAGTATATAATCAAAAAGTGAAGTCATTGACAGGAGGGGGGTAAAATGAGGAAGTGTTTGGTGTTGTTGTGCGTGGCGACTGTCCTTTTTGCGGTGCCGCATCAGATAAGTTATCAGGGAAAAATCACAAACTCTTCCGGCGTTGCCCTTGACGGCACATACAGTATGACTTTCCGCATTTACAATGTCCCCACCGGCGGGACAGCGCTGTGGAGCGAGCCCCACAGTTCCGTCAGCGTCCACAGGGGGCTTTTTGATGTGATTCTGGGCGAGACCAACCCCATAAACCTTCCCTTTGACGAGCAGTATTATCTGGAAATTGAGATTGGGGGCGAGGTTTTGACGCCGAGGATACCGCTGAACAGTGTGGGGTATGCTTTCCGTGCGGCTAATGCCGATACTGTGAACTGGTCGGGTGTTCAGGGGGTTCCAGCGGGATTCTCCGATGGTGTGGATGATGTTGATGATGCCGACAATGTGGTCGGAAACGAGTATAATACAGGGCTTTCATTTGATGACGGCACCAACACGCTCAGCATCACCGATGGCGGCGGGACACTCACCGCCACCATAGACAACGAGGCGGACGACCTTTCGGACAATTCCATCGGCGACCTCGGCGATGTGGATGTCTCCAGCGGAGTTTCTGCGGGTCAGGTTCTCAAGTGGAATGGAAGTGCGTGGGCTCCGGCTAATGACAGCGTGGGTGCAGGGTCCGGCTCCGACAACGACTGGACCGGAGCGGGAACCGGCTCTATGTATGCCACCTACACCTCCGATAATGTGGGAATAGGGACCACCACCCCCTCTGCCAAACTTGATGTCGCCGGAGATGTTCATATTCAGGATGAACTCATTGTTGATATAAACGACAATGGTTGGGGATTCCGTGCGCCGTTTGGTTCCTCAAGCGAAATCAACCTCAGACCCTCGTCCGGCTCGGGCAATTTCCAGGTGGGAAGTTCCTCCGGAAGGAACGGTATTGTTACATTTGGCGGTGCTTACTGGTATGATGCCACCAGTATTTCCGGCGACCCCACTCCGCCGTCGTACGATGGTGGCTCGGTGTATGGTATGTATCCCACTTCCTCGGGGATACGGTGGTATAATGGAAGTTCCTGGCAGACTATCACGCCGGGAGGTGGCGGTGTGGGGGGCTCCGGCTCGGCGAACTATCTTGCAATATGGTCAGATGCCTCAAATCTGACCTACAATTCCCAACTTTACTGGGATGCTGGGAATAACCGACTCGGGATAAACACTACCTCCCCCGACAGGAAACTTACCATATATCAAGGGGATATTCACCTGAGCGATGGAGTAAACACCGGCAGGGCAATATATTTCGGCGATGGCAGTTTTGTGTATGTTGGGGAGCGAAGCGGATACGACGACGACCTGTTGCTTTACTGCAATGGAGACCCTGCGTGGCTGGATGCCTCAACATTTGTCCCCGTGTCCGACAACTCCACTGACCTCGGAAGTTCTGCAAACTCCTGGAAAGACCTGTATATTGATGGCGGAATTTACATTGATGGTTCCGCTGGCTCTTCTGGACAGGTGCTTATGACTGATGGTTCTCAGGTCTATTGGGGGAATGTCTCTGGAGGAGGAGATAATCTGGGCAACCACACCGCCACGCAGAATCTAAATATGCAGGAATACAACATAATTAACTTCAACTACATCAACGGCGGCGGGACATCGGGCGAAGACGGTTATGGTATAAGAGATAGCAGTGGTTTTATTCAGTATAAGCATTCCGGTGGAAGTTGGACAACTCTCTCTGAACCTCCGCCTATCCCCGGGAATACGGAATTTTGGGTCAGGCCATCCGATTCTTCCTTCATCAGGCCCTATTACAATGAAAATGCCAAAATCTACGATGCCGGAGGGGAATTCGCATTCTACTACGAGGGTTCCAATGATAAGGGGTCATTTTTCGCGGGGGATGATGTTGGAGTGTGCGCACACAGGTCAAGCGTTTCCAGTTCCAACCTTCCGCATTTCACCTACGATATTTTCCCTTGGCGTGATGCCGGTAATGACGGGTATGTATCTTCAAGCGATTCCGTAACTTATACGGGGGTTTACGGGTATGGAAACGCCTATATGGGGGTCACAGGTATTTGTGCCCTTGATGCCGGAGTGAGAGGAATTTGCACAAGAGGTCGTACAAATTCCTCCTGGCCCAATGCTGGAGTTGAGGGAGAGGCAAAATTGGGTGGTTCAACCGGCGACTACGGCTGTCAGGGGGTTTACGGCTGGAACACCGAGGCAGATAGTACCTCCAACAACTATCTCATCGGCGTGCTTGGAAGAACCAGTGGAACCGGAACTATGTCCGCCGGTGTGGTGGGAGTATATACCTCGTCTGTGGGCGACCTTGACGACTTCGCCTCAAGCACATCTTATGGAATGATTGGAACTCAAAATTACGGGGCTTATATCCGGGGGGACAACACTGCGGCTGCGTATTTTGTAAGTTATAATGGCACCTCGGACACTCTTCCCGAGTGGGCAGAACTTGCCGATGATGCGTGGGAAGGAGTGGACGCCTGGTCCAATGATGACGATGGAGTGGAGGGAACAACTACCAACGACAGTTATTATGGAGTTCATTACTCCGGTGGTCTCGGCGGGAGCGGAACAAAGAGCGCGATAATAAGAACCTCTACAGGACCGAGGGAGGTGTATTGTCAGGAGTCCCCCGAGGTGTGGTTTGAGGATTTTGGCGGCGGAGAGATTCACAACGGCAGGTGCCGGGTTGATTTGCCCTCCGATTTTGCCGAAATAGTGACCGTGGATGAGGACCATCCGATGAGAGTTTTTATCACTCCCTGCGGCAATATGGGCAACTGGTGGATTGAAAAGGACGACAAAGGCTTTACTCTTTATGCTCCCGATGCCCCCGATGGCACCCAATTTGACTGGCGAGTTGCGGCAAAGAGAAAACACTTTGAGGACAGACGCCTCAGGCTGGTTATCTCCGCGTATGATGACCCTTACCTGTATCCCGAGAATATGGGAGCATATCCTAAGGAAATCTATGAGCAACTCAAACCCAATGCTGACGAGCCGTATGAGGTTTACTGGGCGGAGGCGGTCTCTCATTTCCAGCCCAATGACGGTTCCCCCTACAACTATCTTCTGCCGAGAAACTGGAAACAGATTCGTCAGAAAGCCCGGGAGATGTTCTGGAGAACTCATTCGGAGATTGCTCCGCCGGAGTTCAACAACAAGGTCAACGGCATAGTTCAAACCCCTCTTCCGGACAAAGAGAAACTTGAGAAAAAGCAAAAGGAAAACAAAGACGGGAACAGACAGGGAGATTAAAAAAGTTTTTCACGAGCAAAAAAGTCCTTGTCATTTGGGTGGAAAAAGTCTAAAATAATAGAGAGGGGGGATGCTCTTTGGGAGAGGCATCCTTATAAGGGGGTTATGATATGGAGGTATTGATGAAGTTGATGCGAAAGAGTATCGGGTTTTTGGTGGTTCTGTCTGTGTTGGTGGTCCCCCTGTTGGCACAAACATACAATCTTGAATGGTCTGTGATGTCCTCGGGAGGAAATGAGGGGGATGATATCACCTCAACAAGTTATCGGATGTCCAGTGTAATTGGGCAGGGAACCGCCGTTGGAGATTCCAGTTGGATGCACAGCACATCCTATTTGGTTCATCCGGGGTTCCGCAAAATCGACCTTGACTGGCGCCCGCCTGTTACTCAGTTGGCGGGAACGGTTGTCCTTCAGGATACTATCACCACCGACACAGTTCTGGTTCAGTGGACCGGGCAGGATACCACCACAGAGGAGGGTCCCGGCTGGGGAATCTGGGTCTATGATGTCCAATACAAAGTTGACACCGCCTCCTCGTGGACCGATTGGTATACCGCCACCACCGACACTTATGCCACTCTGACAGGGCTTGCCAATGGACACTGGTATTATTTCCGTGTCCGTGCCCACGACCTGGCGACCAATGTGCCAGATTGGGATACTGTTGAGGCAATAGTCGCGGTTGACTCGGTATATGTGCTCACGGCGCTTTACACCCTTGAACTTCACACCACCGATGAACTTTGCTCCCTGTGGGTTGATGGGACCGCATATCCCGCGCCGTATACCGGGACTTATTCCGGCGGCGCTGTTGTCAATGTTGAGGTGGCGGACTCCGTCAACTTCGGCGACACAATCATCGCTGTGTTTGACCACTGGGCAGTCAGCGGCGCCACAGACACCAATATAAATATCACCATGGACGATAACAAAATTGACACAGCCGTTTACAATCTGTGGTATAGCCTTGATATTACCTCTGCCCACGACACCCCGGTTCCAGACGGTCATAACTGGTATGCCGAGGGCGATTCCGCCTCGGGGTATATAACCGACCCCGTGGTTGATTTAGGTGGAGGGAACCTTGCGATTTGCACGGGATTCACCGGAACTGGCTCTGCGCCATCCATCGGCTCGGGAACAAGTTTTTACATCCCGAGTATGGAGGAACCCTCCACAATAACCTGGACTTGGGACACTATCCCCGACACGGCGACTCTGTGCACCTTGATTGTGTTCTCCCCGTATGGTCACCCGATGCCGTCTGACACAACGGTCTATCCTGTGGGGACATCAATTATCGCACAGGTTGAAAGTCCGGTGGTAGTTGGAACGGACACTCATTACTGCACTGGCTGGCTTGGTGGGGGTTCTGTGCCTTCTTCCGGTATGGGCAATTACTTAAGTTTCACAATCACTGAAAATTCCTGGATTGTGTGGGTTTGGGATGGCGAAGCCCGTTTGCCGCTTATTGTTGAAAATGAGGGTGTCAGCGGCTCTGACCCCGATGGATACGATACCCCAACGCCGACGGTGGGAACTCACTGGTATCCCGTGGATACTTTGATTACGGCGTCTGTGACCAGCCCCGCCGACGGAATGCAGTGTGTCGGGTTCTGGGGAAGCGGCTCTGTCCCGCTGGCGGATTCCACAACCTCTGTCTCATTCTACCTGTCCGAGCCCTCGTGGATACACTGGCGATGGTTTGATGAGGATACCACCATCGTCTGCCTGACCGTGTGGTCGGAGTATGATTCCCCCAACCCGCCTGTGGGAACTTCCTGCTATCCGGTGGGAACAGATATCACCGCCACAGTGACCTCGCCCGTTGATGGGCACAACTGCACGGGATACTGGGGAACCGGCTCTGTCCCCACCGACACCTCCGGTATTGACCCCACGCCGTGGGAGGTCTCCTTTACTTTGACCGAAAATTCCCAGTTGGTCTGGGTTTGGGATGGTGTCCTCAGATTCCCGTTGGTGGTGAACAACGAGGGCGTTACCCCATCTGACCCTGATGGCTATGACTCGCCGAGCCCCACTGTGGGAACTCACTGGTATGATGCTGGAAGTTCGGTCAACTGCTCTGTGACCTCGCCATCTGATGGAATGCAGTGTGTTGGGCATTACGGCTGGGGTTCGGTCAGCACTGATACTTCCACCAACTTCTCCTTTGTTATCACCGAGCCTTCGGGAGTGAGTTGGCATTGGGAACCCGAGGGTGCAACGATTGTGTATCTTACAGTTTATTCCGAATACGGCGACCCGGAACCGCCGGTGGGAACTATGGGCTATGTCTCCGGAACCACCATTGATGCCTGGGTGCAGGATTCTGTGTATGATGGTGCCACCTGGCACCACAACACCGGATGGAACGGCGGCGGAAGTGTCCCAGCCAGCGGCGATTCCAATCACATTACATTTAGCATCACCGAGGATTCCTGGATTGTCTGGCAGTGGGACGGCACCACCCGTTGGCCCTTTGAGGTTATAAGCGAACACGGTTCACCCACGCCTCCTGTGGGAATCAATTGGTTTGACGACGGCGACACCGTGGTGGGCTATGTTGACCCGGTGGACGGCTCCTGGAGATGTGTCGGATACGCCGGCTGGGGCGACCTTGACAGCAATGTCGTTCCTCACTTTGAGTTCGTGATAACTCAGCCCTCCGGTGTGGAATGGCTCTGGGAGAACGAGTCCAGCGCCTACAGAGTTATTGTGAGGAAAAACCCCGACGCCGACACCTGGGGCGGAATCTACATCAACGGAACTTGGTATGATGGTGTTGCGGCAGAGACTCTGTATGTCGCCGGTTCAACTGTGCTCAGTATCGCAGTGTCCAACCCGGATATGGGAACGGGGTCAAGATATCTGTTCACTGGTTGGGATGATGGCACAACCGACACCAACCGCACCGAGACTATCATTGCAGATGCAGAATTTGTGGCTAATTACGATTACCAGTATCAGGTTGTGATTCAGAAATCGCCGTCTGAGGATACCGTGGGAACTATGTATATAGACGGCACGCCCATAACCGGCGCCGGTTCTGCTTATCAGGAGTTCTGGTGGAGCGATGGCAGCACCCACGATATCGCTGTCTCCAGTTATGACAGCACCGACGGAAGGAGATACACATTCATCCAGTGGGCTGATGGTGTCACGGACACCGCCCGAAGCGAGACGATTTCCGGTCCTGATACCTTTATCGCCCAGTATGCTCCGCAGTATCTTATCGTGATAGAGAAACGCGACAGCGCCTCCGGCAATCTGGAAACCCACGGATGCATCTATCCGCCTTCGGACACTGTGTGCGGCGTGGGCTCCTATGCGTTCTGGGTTGACGGCGGAAACACGATAAGTTTTGCGGTGTCCCGGAAGGATACTGTTGGCGATTCGCTCTACACCTTCTACCGCTGGGATGACGGCGGAACGGACACGCTCCATTCTGCGGTCACTGTTGACGGACCGGACACTTTTGTGGCGTGGTATGAGGGAATGGTCTATGTGATTTGTATAGAGTTGGGTCAGCACGGGACTATACCTGTGGACAGTGCGGTCTGGGTGCCGGCATCGGACACTATAATTGACCCCTCTGCCACATACAGTATGGAGGCAACGGATGTCATCACGGTGAGAAGTTGCGGCAATGTGGACGAACAGTTGTGGCTGGGGGTTATCTCCTGCACCGATACCCTCGGTTCTGATGTCGGCTGGTTCTTCACTATGTCGGGTGGTTCGGCGAATGATATTTCCCTCAGGGCACGGTTTGAAAGTTCCACCACTCCGCCGACCACATATATGCCTTCGCTGGATTATGTCAAACTGGGAACATTTGAAGCCGCCACCGATGCCTCTGAGGATCCAACGCCTATATTCGGTCCGTATGGTGGAAGGCTGGCTCCGTCGCAGCAACTTTACCTGTTCTTCCAACTGGTGGCGCCCAGCAGGTCCAGTTATTATGGTAAAACCACAATCAAGGTCGGGCTGAAGGCAACGGTTAGAATCCCCTGACGGCGCCCGAATCTCTGCGGAAACAATGCCCCCGTCCCTATAAATGGGCGGGGGTTTTTTGTGGGTGAATTTTTTTTCGGTGGGCACCACAAAACTTTGTTCTTTTGCCCTTTTGCCGGGGCGATTATCTTTGCAATATGGTAAAGACCGGGCTTGACATACTTGCCGCCGGGGGATTTGCGCCCTTGAGGGGGAAGCGCTTTGGCGTGCTGTGTCATCAGGCATCGGTAAACAAAGACGGCGTGCACATAATTGACCTTATGGCGCAGTCCGGGATTATGCCGGATATTATCTTTGCCCCCGAACACGGGCTTTTCCCGGTGGCACAGGACCAGCAGGATGTCGCCCACTGGCGCCACCCGAAATACAAAATTCCTGTCCATTCCCTCTACGGTGCAAAATTTGAGTCGCTGTATCCCCCACCAGACATTATGCGCCGCCTTGATGCGGTTTTGATTGACCTCTTTGATGTCGGCGCACGGTATTACACCTTCGTGTGGACCGCCGCAATGATGCTTGAGGTCGCCGCAAAGACAGACACCAGAATAATCATCGCCGACAGACCGAACCCAATCAGGGGCGATGTGCTTGAGGGCCCCGTGCAGGAGGAGGGTTTCCTTTCCTTTGTGGGGCTTTATCCCCTGCCGATTCGCCACGGGCTGACGATTGCGGAAATCCTTGGGTATGTGAACCGGTTTTACGAAATCGGCGCCGATGTGGAGGTGATAAAACTTTCCGGATGGCACAGGGATATGTGGTTTGACGGGACCGGTCTTTTGTGGGTGATGCCCTCACCGAATATGCCCTCGCTGACAACCGCCATAGTGTATCCGGGGATGTGCCTTTTTGAGGGGACGAATGTGTCCGAGGGGCGAGGCACCACCCGTCCGTTTGAGATTTTCGGGGCGCCGTTTGTTGACCCATACGAATTGACCGAGTTCGCCGCCGGGTTTGGAATTCCGGGTGCCCTGCTGCGCCCGATGTATTTCGTGCCGACCTTCAATAAATACGCCGGACAACTCTGCGCCGGGGCGCAGATTCACATCACGGACAGGGACCGGTTCCGCCCGGTGTGGACCGCACTGGTGCTGCTGCACTCTCTGATTGCGCTGTATCCCCGCCAGTTTGAGTTCAGGGCGCCGCCGTATGAGTTTGAGACGCAAAAACTCCCGATTGATATCCTGTTCGGCTCCGACCGGTGGAGAAAAATGTTTATCGCCGGCGCAGACCCCCGGGAAATCTATGAGATGATGTCGCAACAGTCCGAAAAATTCCGCCGGGAAATAA
>JAMOPH010000236.1 GCA_027064665.1 bacterium
GATTGCCGCCAAAAAGTTCGCCGTTGAGGTGGACCCGCGGGTTGAGCAGGTGATGGAGATCCTGCCCAATGCCAACTGCGGCGCCTGTGGATATCCGGGGTGTTCCGGGTTTGCCAAGGCGGTTGTCGCCGGTGAAGCACCCGTGGATGGCTGTGTCCCCGGTGGCGCCGAGGTCGCCAACAAAATCGCCGAAATTCTGGGGGTTTCTGTCGGTGAGGTCAAGGAACCGATGGTCGCTGTCGCCAGATGCCACGGCGGAACCCGTGCCAAGGACAAGTTCATCTACGAGGGAATCCACGACTGCCGCGCCGCAAAAATTGTCGCCAGCGGTTTCAAAGTGTGCGAGTTCGGATGCCTCGGACTGGGAACCTGCGTGGAAGCCTGCCCGTTTGACGCCCTCTCTATGGGCGAGGACGATATCCCCGTCACCGATTTTGACAAATGCACCGGCTGCGGAATCTGTGTGAGTGTCTGCCCCAACGATGTTATGGTTCTGGTGCCGAAATCCGCGCCGATATATGTGGCGTGCAACTCCAAAGACCCCGGCGCCTTCGTCAGAAAAGCCTGCGAAAGCGGATGTATCGCCTGCCGGATGTGCGAAAGATACTGCCACACCGGTGCAATCAAGGTCACCGAGAACCTCGCCGCGATTGACTATGCCAAGTGCGACGGCTGCGGAGTCTGCATTGAGGTCTGTCCCACCAAAACAATTCTGAACAAGTTTGTGGATATCCTCAAGCAGCACAACGGGGTGCCGGCACCGGTTCCCACCAATCCCGAGGAGACCAAACAACTTCTGGCGCAACTGAAGGAGGAGGAGAAGAAAAAGCGCGAGGCAGCCAAGGCAAAAGCCGCCGCGGCAAAGGCAAAGGCGCAAACGCAACCCCAAAAACCCGAGCAAAAATCCGAACAATGAGGGATTTCGTCCAGAATGTGCTGCGGACGCTGGCTGAGGAAAAGGCGCGGTATCTTCTGGTCGGGGGAATTGCGGCGGTCATCTACGGTGCGCCAAGAGTCACGGTTGATGTGGACATTATCGCTGATTTTGACGAGGAAAACCTTAAAAAAATTGATTTTGCCGCAAAAAAATTGGGATTGAAGCCGGTTGTGCCGTTAGATATAACGCGCCTCGCCGACAGTGAATTTAGAAAACAGGTCATCGCCGAGAAAAATATGAAGGTGTTTTCATATATCAATCCGGATTTACCTGTGGAAGTGCTGGATATACTTGTTGATACTCCCATAGATTTTGCCGAAGCGTTCCCGAGGCGCAAAGAAATAGAGTTTGAAAATTTCAAAGTTCCCGTTATAGGGCTGGATGACCTGATATTTATGAAGAAAAAATCCGGGCGGGGCAAGGACCTCGCCGACATAAAAATTCTGGAAAAAATCCGCAGTATGAGAAATGAATGATTCGCAGACGGACATAATATCGCTGTATTATCCCGACAATGTGGAGACTTTTCTAAATGGATTTTCTAAAATGTCCCCGCAGGATAGAATAGAATGGCTTGACAGTTTCCTCAATTTTCTAAAAGGCGCTATGCCGCCCGAGAGTGTGAGAACTTTTGTTAGATTGAGAGCGAGGGAATTAGATAATGCGGATACCAATTAGAAAATTCGCCGCAATTTTGGCGCTGGTGCTGGCGACAAATATCGGCGTTGTCTCCGCCGCGTCAATGGAGAAAATTCGTCATCTGTTTCTTCTCGCGTCGGCGGGAGATATTAGGCTTCAGAAAAAGGCTAAAATCGCCCAGAAGAAATTAGGCAAGTGCGGTGAGGATGCCGTCCCGTTTCTGATTTCGCAGTTGAAGCGGAAAAATATCCGCAAGGTGCTCACCGCTGAGCGGGCGCTTCGGGCGATTGGCGAGGATGCCGTCCCGTATCTTATTATGGCGCTGGCGGACACCAACAAAACAGTCGCCTCGCTTTCCGCACGGATTTTAGGGCAGATTGGCGATAAACGCGCCCTGCCCGCGCTGATGGTCGCCGCAAGGTATGGGTTCCCCGGGCTGAGGGCTTCGGCTTGCTATGCCCTCGGAAATTTTCAGGATTCGGCGGCTGTCTCCGTGCTGATTGATGCCCTCAAGGACACGGTCCCGGCTGTCAGGCGGTATGCCGCCCTCTCGCTG
>JAMOPH010000237.1 GCA_027064665.1 bacterium
TTACCCTTCTTTATAAGTTCATCTGTAACCTCAACACCTATAAAACCACCTCCAATGACACCTATAACTTCGTCCTCCTCAACGGACTCCTTCAACCTCTTCAGATAATTAATATCCTTGCTAATAAAATAGACTCCTTCCCTATCAATTCCCGGGATAGGCGGCACAAAAGGCTTTGACCCGGTAGCCAGCACAAGTTTATCAAATCCTAACTCCTCGCCGCCTTTCAACTTTATTTTCTTTTGTGCCGGATCAACCTCAACGACCTCCCCTATTATAATTTCCACGCCGTTTGCATCAAGGGGACTATCGGGAAGAATATCATCCTCAACCCTCTCCAAAGTGTGAAGCGTATATGGAATTCCACAGGGAATTAGCGGCGTCTGCTCTCTTCTTATCACGGCTACGCTCTTGTCCGGATAGGTATTTCGCGCCGATAAAGCCGCCGTTACACCTCCGGGACCACCGCCGATTACCACCACATCAAAATTTCTCATTTTGCCTCTCCTTCGTTTATCTGGCTTGTGAAAATAATGCGAAGAAAAAAAATGTCAATCCAAAAAGTAAAATTTTTCACTTTTTCAGCGATTCATTATTCGGAAAGTTGCTCGGAAATCTGTTCCCACTGCTCCCACAGGGAACTGAGTCGGCGGTCAATCTGCTCAATTTCCCCCGAAATTTTGCTCACTCTGGCAAAGTCTGCGGCGACGAAGGGTTCGCTCATAAGGTCAACAAGTTTTTGCCGCTCGGTCTCAAGCGCCTCAATCTCCGATTCTATCTGTTCCAACCGCCTTTTCAGGCGGGAGAGCATATTTTTTGAGATGCCCCCGGAACTGCGGCGGGACGGCGATTTTTCCACCCGGAACTTGCTCTCAGGGGCAATATCTTGCGTCTCTCGCCGCCCGGCGGATTTCTCAAGATAATAGGAAAAATTGCCCACATACTCGTTTATCCTGCCGCCCTCAAACGCCCAGATTTTGTTCACCACGGCGTCAAGGAAAAACCTGTCGTGGGAGACGACCAAGACAGTGCCGTCGTATTCCGCCAGCGCCCGCTCCAGCACCTGCCGGGATGGGATATCCAGATGGTTTGTGGGCTCATCTAAAAGCAGAAGGTTCGCCCGTGTCAGGACAAGTTGCGCCATCGCCACCCGGGAGCGCTCGCCGCCGGAGAATGTCCTTATCGGGCGGAAGGCGTCATCGCCGCGGACCGAAAACGCCGCCAGATGCGCCCTCACCTGCTCCTGCGTAAGATACGGCGCCGCATCGGATATCAACTCCATCGGCGTCCTGTCGGCGGGGATGTCAACGAAATCCTGCGAGTAGTAGAAATACGATATGTTTGCGCCGAAAATCACCCGCCCGGTCTGAAGGGGAAGTTCGCCCACTAAAAGCCGCAGAAATGTCGTCTTGCCGCAGCCGTTTTTGCCAACTATGCCGATTTTTTCGCCCCGCTTGACGATTGCCGAAAAATCCCGGAACAGAACTCTGTCGCCATAACTGTATGATAGGTCCCGAATCTCAAGGACCTTGTCGCCGCCACGGACCCCGGAGCGCATATGCAGTTTGAGGTCCTCCCCATCACGGATTACCTCAATCCGCTCCATTTTCTCAAGCATTTTCCTGCGGGACTGTGCCTGTTTGGTCTTCTGCCCGGCGATGTTCCTGCGGATGAACTCCTCTGTGCGCTCAATGAACTCCATCTGCCGGCGGTAGCGCTCTCTCTGCTGTTCAATCAACTGCTGGCGGGCGAGTTTGTAGGCGCTGTAGTTCCCCGGGAAAACATAGAACCGCCCGTCAATTATCTCCGCAATCTGGCTGACCGCTATGTTGAGAAAATGCCTGTCGTGGGAGACCACCACAAACGGCTTTTTTGTGTCCTGAAGGAATTTTGCCAGCCACACGAGTCCCTCGTAATCTATGTGGTTTGTGGGCTCGTCCAAAAGTATCAAATCGGGGTCGGGCAGAAGGACCGAGGCGATGGCGGCACGGTTGCGCTCACCCCCGGAAAGCGTTGCAACCGGCGCTTTCTGCCTGGCGGAATCTATGCCAAGGTGCTCTAACAGAATCTCGCACCGCTTGAGGATTTCATACCCGCCCAACGCCTCAAAGCGAACCATAAAGGAAT
>JAMOPH010000238.1 GCA_027064665.1 bacterium
TGTTGAGGTCAATGTAGGTGGGCGCGATTTCGTTTAAAAGAGCGCGCAGTTTGAGGATGTGTTCCTCGCCGTCGTTCACTCCGGCGACCAGCATAACCTCCGCCCAGATTTCCCCGCGGAACTGGCGCGCAAATTCTTTGATTCCCTCCACATAGCGCGCAAAATCGGCGTCGCGGTGCGGGCGGTGAAGTTTGAGGTATGTCGCCTCATCCGCGGCGGCGACCGTGGGGACGACCACATCCGCAGGCATTATCGCTTCCCGGACCTCCGGGCGCCAAAGCGTGGAACTGTTGGTTATCACCGCGATTTTGAGGTCGGGGAATTTTTTGCGGATGAACCCGATGATTTCGCCGGTGTGCGCCCAGAGAGTCGGCTCGCCGCTTCCGGAGAAGGTGACGAAATCGGCGCTTCCGCCCGCGGAGAAAAATTCTTCTAATTCCGTCTTCACCGCCTCGGCAGGAACTCCCTCAACCCACTCGGCGGAACTGACCGTGGGCGCAGAACCCAACTGGCAGTAAACGCAGTTGTGGGTGCAGGTTTTGGTCTCAAAGGGGTCTATTCCCAGCGACCGCCCCAGCCTTCGCGACGGCACCGGACCGTAAAGGTATTTCATCGTTGCCCTCCGGCAGAGTTTATGTCAAAATCACTTTTCCCTCCCCGGGGACAATTTCCCCGGCGATGAACGCGCCGTGTTCCCGGACAGCGGCAAGCGCCCTGTCGGTCTGGTCTTGGGGCACAATTACCAGAAATCCAAAACCCATATTGAACGCGCGGAACATCTCGTCCTCGGGGATTTCGCCAATTCGGCGTATCAGTTGGAAAATCGGGATTTCGGGCGCGGAGTTTTTGCGCACGACGGCGTCCACATTCTTCGGCAGGACGCGGGAGAGGTTGCCGGCAACTCCGCCGCCGGTGATGTGCGCCATCCCGTGGATTTCGGCGACCGCAGAGATTTTTTTCACCGGCTCAAGATACAGCGGATGGACCTTCAAAAGCGCCTCGCCGACCGTCTCGCCCAACTCGTCAACGCGGGTGTCCACATCTAAGCCCGCCTTCTGGAACAGGACATATCGGGCGAGGGAATATCCGTTGGTGTGGAGACCATTGGCGGGGAGCGCGATTATCCGGTCGCCGGCGCGGATTTTCTCCCCGGTGATGATTTTGCCCTTTTCCACCTGTCCCACGATGGTTGCGGCGAGGTCAAACACGCCGGAGGGGTAAAATCCGGGCATCTGGGCGGTTTCCCCGCCGATGAGCGCGCAGTTGGCGTCGCGGCAGCCCTCGGATAATCCTCTGACAACCTCGGCGACCCTGTCGGGAGTCAGGTCGGTGTGGGCGAGATAATCCAGCAGAAACAGCGGTTCTGCCCCGTGGACCAAGATGTCGTTGACGCAGTGGTGGACGAGGTCAACTCCCACGGTGTTGTAAATCCCCGCGCGGATTGCCACTAAAATTTTGGTGCCGACGCCATCGGTGCTCGCCAGAAGGACTTTCCCGCCGCCGATATCAAACGCGCCGGCGAAAAGCCCGATTTGTGTCAGGACTTTTTCGGTGAAGGTGCTTTTTGCGTATTCGGCGATTTTGCGCTTTGCGGTTTCTGCGGCGTCAATATCCACGCCCGCGGCGGAGTAGGTGATTTTTTCGTCCATCTTTCCCCCGATGATTGTAGTCCGATAATCTAAAACTCCGCCGCCGAAAGTCAATTGATTTGGGGGAGAATTACTCAAGCATTGAGGCGGACCACAAATCGGCAAAATGAAGCAGAAGCAGAAGCGGGGTCTCTTTCAGCGCGACGATTTTGTTCCCCTCAACATACTGCCCGTCGTGATAGACCACCGCCTGAACTTCCTCAAAGGTGAGAGGGATAAACTGCGTGATGTAGTAAAGGCTCCGCACGGCGTGAGCCATAGTGATTACCTCGGGGTTGTGGATGTATCGTATTTCCTCCGGCGAAGCCTCGGGGTCGGGGATATACAGCGGTTTTCCGGGCTCGCCGACCTTGCCGATATCGTGGAAAAGTCCCACGATTATGCAGGTCTCATCGGAATAGTGCGGTGCGAGAGTGTCTCGCAGTTTCAGCAGGGTCTCGGTCACGCTGACAGAATGTATAACAAGCCCG
>JAMOPH010000239.1 GCA_027064665.1 bacterium
AAGCGCCGCACGATGGTACGGCAAAGATAATTCTGGCAAACCCGTCCCACAGGGGGTATATTTATACGAGATAGAACAGAACGGCGAGGTAATCTGCACAGGGACAGTGACGGTGGCAAGGTGAGAGGCGATTTCTCCAAATTAGAGCCTGCCCGAAATTCTTTCCCTCTTGCTTTCCGGCAAAATGCGATAAAAACATTTTTCAAACCGGTCGGCGGGCGCTTTTTTGTAATTCGGAATGGTCAGGGGACAAAAATATCTTTCTGCCGAGATTTCCCTTCTGCCGGACAGGACGAAAAAGTGGTCTGTGAGGACGGCGCACATTTTCCCGAACACCTACGCCGCCGGGATGTCCAACTTAGGATATCTGGCGGTGTTTGAGGTGATGCACCAGTTCTGGCAGTTTTTTCCGCAGAGGTTTTTCGGCGCAGAGCCGTTTTCGCTTGAGACCGGCGAGAATCTGGCGCAGTTTCCGATAATATCTGTTTCGCTTTCGTTTGAGCCGGATTTTCTGAATCTGGTGAGGATGTTCCGCCGTGCGGGGGTGCCTCTGCGTGCCGAAAAAAGGCAACAACTGGTCATCCTCGGCGGCGCCGGCGCCACGATAAACCCATATTCATACTCCCCCTTTGCCGATGCAATTTTCATCGGCGAGGGCACAGAATACATTGAAAAAATTTTTGCCATTCTTGCTGAAAATCCCGTCGGGCGGGTGCCGAAGGCGGAAATTCTGCCGGAACTGGCGAAAATCCCCGGCGTGTGGGTTCCCGCAGCGGATTCGCAGTTGCCGCCGAGGGCAATATCAAAATCCGAAATCCCGCCGGTGGCAAAAATCCTGTCCAGTTTTGCATCGTTCCCCAATATGGTTCTAGTGCAGATTCAGCGGGGATGTCTTTTCGCCTGTCCGTTCTGCGCCACGCCGGTTATCTATAACCCCTTCAAAAACTTTTCGGCAGAAAGCATAATATCCGCGCTGGCGCCGTGGGAAACCGCAGGATACTCCCGTGTGGGGCTTGTGGGCTCCGCCATCGCAGACCACCCCGAACTCGGAGAACTTTTAGATTATTTCGCCGCCCGTGATGTTGAGGTGTTCACCTCGTCGCTCCGTGTTGACCGCCTGACGGATGAGTTGCTCAAAAAACTTGCGCACACCACCCGGCACACCGTCACCTTCGCACCGGAGACCGGCTCGCCGCATCTGAAGCGCCAGATTAGAAAGGATATCTCCGCCGAAGGGATAATCTCCGCCTCGGCGAAAATCCCCGCCAGAGAGATTAAACTCTACTACATAGTCGGGCTTCCCGGCGAGACCGAGGAAGATGTCCGCCTTACGGGAGAAGAGATAAAGACGATATCCCGTGCGCTGGGCGACAGGAAAATTGTGGCATCGGTCAATCTGTTTATCCCAAAGCGTGGCACACGATGGGGAGATTTCCCTATGATGTCCCACCAAGAACTTGTGCGCAGGTTCGGGATTCTCAAAAAAATTTTGCGCGGGCAGAAAAATGTGATTATTGATGTGAACTACAAGCGCCGGACAAGAATTCAATGGGCGCTGTCCGTGGGCGGCAGAGAGGTGGGCGAGGTGTTCTTGGAGACAGACAATGTGTCGGAGATTATGTCTAAACTGCAAAAAATGGGGTGGGATATATGAAGATAATAGGCATAGTCGGCTCGGGGAGAAAAAACAGCAACTCAAGGCGGCTTCTGGAATTTGCAATAGAGGTTGCGCAGAAAAAGGGTTTTGAGACGAAAATTATTGATGTCCTTGACCTGGATTTTGTCGGCTGCAACGAGTGCAATGTATGCAAAAGGACAGGAAAATGCCCGATTGAGGATGATATCACACCGCTCTATGATGAAATAGAATTAGCCGATGGTGTTATAGTCTCTGCGCCGGTGTATTTCTATTCACTGCCGGGGCAGATGAAACTTTTTGTGGACAGATTTCAGGCGCTGTGGGCGAGGTATCATCTGCTCAGGCAAAAATTCCGCCACTCTGGATACGGCGGGGTCATAAGTGTCGCAGGCTCAAGGGGAAACCGGGTGTTTGACGGCGTGGTGTTGCCGCTGAAGTATTTCTTTGAGGTTCAGGGCAAG
>JAMOPH010000240.1 GCA_027064665.1 bacterium
GGCATAGAGGTTATAGGAAATGCCTATGAGTCGCACCATCACAGGTGCGTGGATTGAAACTCGATTGCGCAGAACACCTCGCCGTCAGATGTATGTCGCACCATCACAGGTGCGTGGATTGAAACTCGCATTTCGGCTCTATCGTCTCCGCTACAAACTGTCGCACCATCACAGGTGCGTGGATTGAAACACGCTCTAAAATCGCTATAATGTCCCCGTAATCATGTCGCACCATCACAGGTGCGTGGATTGAAACCCTTTCCAC
The DNA here is from genome assembly GCA_027064665.1 of bacterium. GTDB lineage: Bacteria > UBP14 > UBA6098 > B30-G16 > B30-G16 > JAMOPH01. The sequence continues at coordinate 266 of JAMOPH010000240.1, forward strand.
ATATCAATATATGTACACCCTCCGATGTCGCACCATCACAGGTGCGTGGATTGAAACTTGTTGAACATAGATTGAAGCGGGCGCTTCGCGATGGTCGCACCATCACAGGTGCGTGGATTGAAACTGTCGCAGGTCGCCAAGAAGACTAAGAAAGTGGAGTCGCACCATCACAGGTGCGTGGATTGAAACCCGATGTCTATGATTTCCTCTTTCACTTCGCCTGTCGCACCATCACAGGTGCGTGGATTGATACAAAAATACCCCCGTGCCCCTGCCGGACACGGGGGTGGTCGCACCATCGCACAAGCGCAGACTGAAACTTCCAAGACAACCCGGGGCAACCCCGCAGAAAATTAAATATGAATTGCCCGCCCAAACGCCGCCAGTGCCGCCTCGCCAATCATCTCGCTGAGCGTGGGATGGGAGAAAATCGTGCGGCTGACCTCCTCAAGCGGAATTTCGTTCTGCACCAGAAATCCGCCGAGACCGACAAGTTCCGAGGCATCAGCGCCGACCGCGTGGAAACCCACCACAGCGCCCGCAGGGTCGGCGATTATCTTGACAAATCCCACATTTTCGCCCTCCGCCTGCGCACGCCCCGAGGCAATGTATGGAAACTTGCCGACCTTGACCCCATCGCCGAATTTCTCCCGTGCTTGCTTTTCCGTCAGTCCACAGGCACCGACCTCAAGCGCCGAGAAAATCGCCGCAGGAATCGCATCATCCCGCCATACGCTGTCCAGCCCCATCATACTCTCCACGGCAACAATCCCCTCGTGGGAAGCCTTGTGCTCCAGATGGGGTTCGCCGGTGACATCGCCCGCGGCGTAGATCGTGGGGACATTCGTCCTTCGGCGCTCGTCCACCGGGATGCGGTTCTTCTCCACCTTCACGCCGGCGGTCTCAATTCCGGGGGGGAGATTTATCCGCCTTCCCGTGGCGACAATTACCTCTTCCGCCTCAATCACCTCGCCGCTTTCCAACTCTATTCGGACGGATTTTTCCGTTCGGTGTGCGGCGACCGCCTTGGCGCGGGTGAGAATTTTGACCTTCTCTCCCGCCAGCGCCCGATGAACCGCCGCAGAGACTTCATCATCCTGAAACGGCAGGATTTTCGGCATAAGTTCCACGATTGTGACCTCGGAACCGAAAGTGGCGAAAATGTGCGCAAACTCAACACCGATAACTCCCCCGCCGATAATCACCAGCGACTGCGGGATTCTCTCCGCCGACAGCGCGCCCACATTGTCCCACGGGGCAATCCCCTCAAGACCCTCAACCGGCGGAATCGCCGCCCGGGAACCAGTGGCAATCAAAACCGCATCAAACTCAAACACCCGACAACCCTTGGCGGTCTCCACCTCAATTTCGTTGGGCGAGAGGAACCCCGCCTCGCCGCGGACAAGATTTATCCGGTTCTTCTTGAACAGAAACTCAATCCCCCGCACAAGGCGGGTGACCACACCGTTTTTGAAGTTCTGAATCATCCGCCAGTCGGGGGAAATCTGCCCGGACCAAAGTTTTTTCTCAACGCCCCACCGGAAATGAATAACTTTCTTCGCCGCGGAATACAGCGCTTTTGTGGGGATACATCCCCAGTTGGTGCACACTCCGCCGAGGTTTTCCTTCTCAAACACGGTGACCTCAGCGCCCAACTGCGCCGCACGAATTGCGGCGACATATCCTGCCGGTCCCCCGCCGATTATGCCTATCTTCATTGCGTCTCCTTTCGGTCAGTGCCCTTGTGCTCATTATACATCATTGAGAAAATCATAACAAGTTCATTTCGGAGACGCACACCGGCGATAAAGCATTTCCTCAGGACCCCCCGGCAAAAAATTTCTGCCAGATACACTCCGCAAGAGCCAGATCCTCGGGCGTGGTGATTTTGATGTTGGTCCTTGCGCCGGGGACAATTCTGACCCTGTGCCCCGAAAGTTCCACCGCGGCGGCGTCATCGGTGAAATCCAGCGAGTCATCGGCGAGGGCATCGCGGATAATCTTGAACACAAACCCCTGCGGTGTCTGGGCAAGATAGAATTTTTCCCGCGGCGGTGTCTGGCGAACGAATTGATTTTCAACAACTTTCAGCGTGTCGGTTGCCGGGATAGCGACCACGGCGGCGCCATAGTTTGCGGCAACCTCAGCGCAGTCGTCAAAAAGTTTTGGCGGGGCAAAGGGTCTTGCGCCATCGTGAATCAGGACAACCCCCTCAGGCGGGCATACCCCTTCAAGCACTCGCAGTCCCTCACGAACAGAATCCGTTCTGGTGCGCCCTCCGGGAACCACGGCAAAAAGTTTATCCCCGCAGACATCCCGGGCAATCTCCTCAAACCGGGGAAAAAAATCCCGGTTCGCCACCAGAACAATTCGTTCCGCGCCGCTTTTTGCCGCCGCCTCAAGGGAATAGGCAATTATGGGTCTGCCGGCGAGCGGGACCAAAAGTTTTGTGGTCTTCCCGCCGAAACGCTCGCCCTTCCCCCCGGCAACAACTATCACATAGAACGAGGTCATACGGTCAGTCCCGTGAGTTCTGCGCCCTGTGGGAAACCCACTTTTTCAAAAAGTCCTTGCGCCCCGCCAGACGCTTTCTGTATTCAATCAGCCCCAAAACTATCCTGTCGTCGGTCTCGGGATGACGAAGGGTGATTTTCTCCTTGAAATAGTCCACCGCCTCAACGACATATTCGCTTCCGTCCTCAAATTTCACCGTGGAGCCCACCTCAGGATAAGTTTCTGCCACCTTCTCGTAGAAATCCATCTCGTATGCGAGGCAACACATAAGCCTTTCGCACAGCCCGGAAATCTTTGAAGGGTTAACCACAAGGTGCTGTGCCCGTGCCATCTGTGTGGTTATCGGCTCAAACCTGTGCAGAAATGTGGCACAACACAGGGGTCTTCCGCAGGGACCAAGCCCGCCCAACTTCTTAGCCTCATCGCGCACACCAATTTGGCGAAGTTCAATTCTGGTGCGGTATGTGGCGGCAAGGTCCTTGACCAACTCGCGGAAATCCACGCGACCATCGGCAGTGAAATATATCGTCAGTTTGTTCCTGTCAAACTGGTATTCGGCATCAACCAATTTCATCCCCAGCCCGCGGAAATCCACATACTCCTGGCAGGTGCGCAGGACCTCCTTTTCCATCTCGTATAACTGTTTCCGGTATTCAATCTCCTCGGGGGTGGCTCTGCGCAGTATCTCAAGAGGATATTTGTGCTCGGAGTGTCTTTCAAAATTTTCGCGGGTGAGTTTGAAAAGGACTCTGCCCATATCCTTACCGCGCTCTGCCTGAACGATGACCCACTCGCCGGGTTCCAGCCCCAAGTGGTTGCGCTCTATGAAATAATCAATCCGCCGATTTTTGAACTCAACCACATAGTAATCGGGCTCTATGGAATTTTTTTGATACTTTCTCGCCATAGTCTTTCTCACCTCCTTACACGGCGCGCCCGATACGCCCCCATCGGATTCGCATCGGCGTGCCGAAAATGTAATACAGCACTCTCTCCACCAGACTCAGCGGAAATGGCCAATGAGGCGACCAGTCTGGCGGCTCTATTGAAAAATATATAAAAAGCGGGCGCCCTTCAATGTTTTTCGCAGGCAGTGGTCCCCAGAAGCGGGAATCGTTGGCGACATCGCGGTTGTCCCCCAAAACAAACACACTTCTCCTCGGGACCACCACCGGACCGAAATTGTCCCGCGCGGAATACAGCCCCGACAGAAGTTCCGAGTCCACAAATTTTACCCCCGGATAGTCCGGTATCGCCCTCCCGTTGATATAGACCACCTTGTTCCTTATGACCACCGTGTCGCCGGGAAGCGCAATACACCGCTTGACAAAAACTTTGTCGGGATTGAGGGGATACCTGAACACCACAATTTCCCCGCGGTGCGGCAGGCGGTGTCTGTAAGTCACTTTCTCCGCCAAAATGTAGTCGCCGCGCAGAAGCGTGTCCTCCATTGACGCGTTTTCAATCTTGTATCCCTGAACCACAAACGCCCTCACCACCAGCGCCAGAAATATCGCCAGAACCACAATTCGTATCCACTCCCGGACAATCTGCCCGGTGGTCTTCTGCTCCTCTTGTTCGGGCTTTCTAATCATAGTCGTTAAAAATATCAAAAAATGTGAGATAAATCAACCCGCAAAACGGCGCCCGACAAAATGTGTTGTGAACAGCGCGGCGGCGGTTAATTTTGGAAATATGGCGGAGGATTTCCAGATTTTGAGGATGACGCCGGTTTTTGCCGCAGGTCTTGAGGTGACGCGCCAGATTGCGGATGAGGGATTTATCGCCTATGTCGTCGGCGGTGCGGTGCGCGACCTGATTCTGGGCAAGGACCCCAACGAGATTGACATCGCCTCAAATGCGCCGCCGGAGGTGATAAAAGAACTTTTCCCCGGCGCACGGCGGGTGTTCCCCTTTGAGTATCAGGTTTTTGCAATCTGCGGCGAGAACTGGAGAGTTGAAATTGCGCGGATGCGCGAGGATGTCAAAACCTTCGGCAGGCAGGCGCAGGTGCGCTTCACCGATGATATGGACAAAGACCTCGCCCGCAGGGATTTCACAATCAACGCTATGGCGGTTCTTCCCGACCGCACATTTGTGGACAAATTCCGCGGATACAAAGACCTTCAGCACCGCACAATCAGAACCATCGGCGAGCCGGCAACCCGCTTTGAGCAGGACCATCTGCGGATAGTCCGCGCGATAAGGTTTGCCGCCCAACTTGACTTTGAATTCGCCGCCGACACCGAAAGGGCGATAGAAAACCTTGTCCATCTGTGCGCCGACCTCTCCCCCGCGTGGCTATGGCGGGAGTTCCGCAAGGGAATATCTGCCGCGGGCAGGTTCGCAGAACTTTTGAAAAAATACCGCCTCGGGCAGGTCCTGTTCGGCGAATTTGTGGACTTTGAACAAATCAGCGTTTCGGGGATAAGGTGCGTTTTCCGGCGCACCCGCACGGAACATCTTCTGTGGGCGTTCTTTTTCTACGACGGCGCCCCGGACTTTTTCCAGCGGATGAGCAAAGTCGCCGGGCGGATGGAGTTCCCCCGGACAATAAGAAAACGGGTGCTTCACACCGCCCGGATGATTGACCAACTCCGCACCCACAAAAATCTTCCCCCGCGGGAACTGGCAAGATTTCTGACCGACCCGCAGATTTCGTCGTTTTTAGACTGCGCCGACTGCTTTGAGGACCTCGCACCGATGGTGTCCACACTGCGGAAGGAATTTCCCAACATCGGCAGGGTTTCTCCGCCGGATGGCAACACTCTGCGTGCGCAGGGGCTTTCCGGGGAACAACTTGGCGAGGCGCTCGCGCAACTGACCCTTGAGATGCTCCGCGGGGAAAAATAAAAAAACCCGCCCCGGTGGGCGGGCTGAGATATTTTCTGCGCATCCGCGTCAATCCAGAAATTCGCGCGGGTCAACGATTTTGCCGGCGACTGCCGCCGCGGCGGCGGTGTATGGGCTCGCAAGGTAGATGAAGGCGTTTTTGTTGCCCATTCTCCCTTTGAAGTTGCGGTTTGTGGTTGAGACGCAGACCTCACCGTCGGCGAGGACACCCTCGTGCGCCCCCAGGCACGGACCACAGCCGGGATTCATCAGTATTGCGCCGGCTTCAACAAGTTTCTGGGCAGTGCCGTCAAGCAGGATATCCATCAGGACGCGACTGCTGGCGGGGAACAGAAGGAGTCTTGTCCCCGGCGCCACCTTGCGCCCGGCAAGAATTTCTGCCGCCATATGGAAATCCTCGGTGCGACCGTTGGTGCACGAACCTATCAGCACCTGATTGACCCTCACCTCATCAAGGTCGGAGATTTTGACCATATTGTCCACATTGTGAGGCGCCGCAACCACCGGAACGACCTCATCGGCGTTGAACTCAAGCGTCTGCTCGTATTCGGCGTCGGGGTCGGCGAAAACCTTTTCGTATTCGCGTGTTGCGCGCCCTTTGAGGAACTCGTCCACCTTCTCATCCGGCGGGACAATGCCGAATTTCGCCCCAGCCTCAACCGCCATATTTGACAGGACCATCCGCGAGGACAAACTCATCTTCTCAATCGCCTCGCCGTAGAACTCAATGGACTTATACAGGGCGCCGTCGGCGCCGATGTGCCCGATAATCCACAACATAAGGTCCTTTGATGCCACACCGCGGGGAAGTTCCCCGTGCACAATTATTTTCACAGAGGGCGGGACCATAAGCCACATCTCACCGGTAGCCCACACGGCGGCGACCTCACTGCGTCCGATACCTGCGCTGGCGGCACCCAACGCTCCGTAGGTGGTGGTGTGCGAATCGGCGCCCAAAATCAGTGCGCCCGGAAACGCAAAACCCTCCTCAACCAGAACCTGATGGCATATCCCCCGCCCGACATCGTAGAAATGCACTATCCCGTTTTTCTCCACGAACTCGCGGATTTGCTTGTGGTTGTTGGCATACTGCGCCGTGGACGGCGGAACCGTGTGGTCAAGCACTATCACCGGCTGCTCGGGGTTTTTCACCCGCTCTATGGGAAGTTTCTCAAACTTTTTGGATATCGCCGCGGTGTTATCGTGGGAGAGGACATAATCGGGCGTGACGGTCACAATCTGTCCCACCTCAACGGCGTCGTTGCCGCTGTGGGCGGCAAGAATTTTCTGCGCTATGGTCTGCCCCATAGATTTTCCTCCTTGAAAGTTTCCGTCCGTGGGGAAATTGCAAAAATCCGCAGGCGAAGGCAAGAAATTTGTCCCGCCTATTCCAGTTTTTTCCAGACTATATCGTAAAACCGCTCGTCGTAGCGAAGGTCCTTGTTAATCAACTGGTGAGCGGTTATCTCAAAGCCCAAAAGTTTGGAGTATTTTTCGGCTAATTTGCGTGCCTCGGCAAGAGTTGGCTCGCCGTCGCGCTCCCACTGCTGAAGTTTTATCGCGGGGAAATCCAAAAGTATGGCAAGATAGTCAAAATCCAGCATCCTGCCCTTTTTCCTGGAAAGCGCCTCCCTCAGGATACGCAGATTTCTGTTGAAATAAGCCGCCATAGTGCCCTCCGAAAAATCGGTTTATTCCGCTGCCATCTCCCAGTCTTCAACTATCCCCACGATGAACGACCGCACCGGCGCAGATTTGTCGCCCAAAACCCTGCGCGCAGAACCACCCTCCTGCGATACCAGAACCGTGTCCCCGACACCAGCATCAACAAAATCAACCGCCACCACCGGCTCGCCGTATTCCTCGCCGGTGCGAGGATTTATCTGCCTGACCAGCAAAATTTTCCGCCCCACATAGGAGGGATGTTTCACCGTCGCCACAACCCGCGCTTTAACTCTGCCTATAAACATCGCATCCGCACCGCTTTTATCAAATTGACTTTTCCCCGGATTTGAGTATAATTTAATAAGATATGGGCAGAATGGCAAAGACATTGTGGGTGGTGTTGCTGGTCGTTGTGGTGAGGGCGTGCACGATTGCGGTTTTCGCCCCCGATGCCACGGAATACGGTCGCCCAATGCTGTGGAAAAACCGCGATGTGCCAAACTATCGCCAGCAGTATATCTTCGTGGCGGAGGAACACTCGTTCATCGCGATAACATATCAGGGCGTTTACGACCAGGTCTACGGCGGAGTGAACGACGCCGGGTTCGGCATAGTCAACACCGACACCTACAACCACGGACCCAACACGGGCAGAGGGCTTTCCGACGGGCAGGTTATGTATCTTGCGCTGGCGCACTGCGAGTCAGTGTGGGATTTTTTGGGACTTTTGGACTCCTTGCTGGCGGATTCTGCGGCGGGATTGAGGTCAACCCACTGCTACGGGATAATTGACCAGTATGGCAACGCCGGCGTGGTTGAGGCGAACTGCGAAAGTTATGTGTATTTTTCCGCCAACGCTATGCCGGACCACTACCTTGTGCGGACAAATTTTGCCATCTCCGGCGACAGTTCAAACCGCATTGGCTACGAAAGATATATGCGCGCCCGCGCACTGTTTGACACCCTTCTGCCGGTCAGCGTATCCGATGTCTGGTCGGTGGCATCGGATTTGGTCAGCCCGGAGTTGAACCCCTATCCCCTGCCGTATGAGGGCACCTACGACGGACTCCCCACAGGATATATCCCCACCGACAGGACCATCAACCGCTTTCTGACCACATCCTACCAGATTATAATCGGCAAAAATTTCGGGGATAACATAGATTTTCCCGTGCTTTGGGCGGGATTCAGTCAGCCATACTACACAATTCCCGTGCCGATGTGGGTTGGGATGGGCTCTGTCCCGCCGGATTTCACCGGAACCGGAAACTATTTCTGCGAGGAGAGCAAATTCCTTCACGACATAGTCTATGACCGCGGATACTGGAACTGGTTCAACTCCTACGCCGGGGATTTCATAAGCGACTATTTCGCCGAGACCCGCGAGCAGGTGTGGGGGATTTTCGCCAAATATCTGCTTATGTGGCAGATGCAGAAGGAGATTTCTTCCGAGGAGATTGTTCAGGCAGAGGACGACATAATTTCGCTCGTCGGCGAAACATACGCCGAACTGCACGGCTTGTGGGTGAGGGAACATCCCGTTGTTGTTCCGCGGGAAATCACGCTCTCTGCCCAGCCGAACCCGTTCAACGCCTCAACGGTGATAGAGTTCAACCTGCCGTTCCCCTACGAGGGACTGCTTGAAATCAGCGACCTTTCCGGGCGGGTGATTCTTTCGCGGCAACTGGGTCCCGCGGACACGCGGTTTGTGTGGACGCCGGAGAGTTCTCTGCCCTCGGGGATATATCTGGCGCGAGTTGTGTGCGGCGGACATTCGGCGACGCAGAAATTGTATCTCATCAAGTAAAAGCGCCGGGCAAATCCTCACCCGGCACCGGAATATCAACCCAAAGGCACCGCAGAGATGCCATCACACAATTTCCCTGATTACCTTTGCAAGTTTTGCGGCAAGTTCTGCGGGTTCGCCCTCCCATTTTTCTCCGCCTTTCCGCCGCGGCGGGGTGAAAATTTTGTGCACTCTGGTGGGCGACCCCGCAAGCCCGATTTTATCCTTATCCACCGGCAAATCCTCGGAGGTCAACTTCTTTATTTCGGCGCGCTTTGCCCTCATCATCCCGCGCAAAGACGGAAGCCGCGGGTCCCTATCGCCCTTGACTATGGTTATAACCGCGGGAAGTTCAACCTCAACCACCTCGTAGCCGCTTTCGGTCACACGCTCAACCACTATTGAGTTATCCCTGAGTTCGCGGACCTTTTTGACGAATGTCGCCTGCGGGATTCCAAGCCATTCGGCAATCCCCGGACCGGTCTGGGCGGTGTCGCCGTCAATCGCCTGCTTGCCGGCAAAAATGAGATCATAGTCGCCGATAAACTTTATCGCCTCTGAAAGGGTGTATGATGTGGCGTGGGTGTCGGCGCCGGCAAACGCCCTGTCGGTCACCAGATAGACATCATCGGCGCCCATTGCAATCGTATCCCGCAGGTTCTTCTCCGCGCTGGGCGGTCCCATTGAGACAACTATGACTTCTGTGTCGGGATCTTCGTCCTTTATCTGGAGCGCCGCCTCAAGCGCATACATATCAAACGGATTGAGGATCGCCGGCACGCCCTTGCGAATCAGCGTCCCGGTCTCGGGGTCAATTTTGACCTCCGTGGTATCGGGAACCTCTTTGACGCACACGATTATTCTCATCTCTGCCTCTCCCGCATTTTGAAACAATCTAAAAAGTTTTCCGGCGCGGGCAAGTCAATTTTGAACCATCACCCGCCGATACTTATACCCGCCGGGGATTCTTTCTGCCACCGCGATAAGTTTCCCGGCGGGATCCACTATGGCAAAAATCTGCCCCGGCTTGAACTGTGAACCAAGATAGGGCAGAATTTGCCCGTGGGAGATGCGCCAGATTTGTGCGCCCTCAACCCGCACCTTCGGAAGATGCGGCAGAAGTTCCGCCTCGGTCAGAAGGTATTTTTCCACCTCGCCGTTTTTGATGCTCTCAAGGACATCATCTAAGGGCACGGCGTTTTTCAGCGTGTGCGGACCCACCCGCGTGCGCACCAGATGGACCAGATGCCCGCCACATCCGAGGCGTTTCCCCAAATCCCTTGCTATCGCGCGGACATAGGTCCCGGTGCTGCACTCTATTGCAAACTTCACCCGCGGAAGGTCTATCTCCACATTCTCAATTGAATACACCCTCACTTTCTTGGGCTGAACCTCAACTTCCCTGCCCTTGCGGGCATAGACATACATCGGCACGCCGTCAACTTTTTTTGCGGAAAATCTGGGGGGAATCTGCTCAATCTCGCCGATAAACTCCTTCAGCGCCGAGAACACCTGTGTCGGCGTGACCTCAACGGGTTTTTCTTCAACGACCTCGCCCTCGGCATCGTCGGTGGTGGTGGAAACTCCAAGCATCACCTCGGCGATGTAGCCCTTTATCCCGCTGTCCAAAAACGGCGCGATTTTTGTGGCATTGCCCACTAAAACGGGCATAAGCCCCTCGGCGAGAGGGTCCAGCGTGCCGATATGCCCCACCCGCCGCGTGCGAAGCAGTCTCCCTATTTTGTTGTCCACCTGCCGCGAGGTCAGCCCCTTGGGCTTGTAAATCAAATACCCCCCCGAGACTTTGCTCTCCCTTCTCATCCTCAAATTCCTGCCCTCCCGGAACACAATTTGCCAGAAAAATTTGCAAACCTGTTTCAATTCTGCGGGAATTTAATAATTTTAAGTCCGATGGGCAAAGAATTTCCGAAATACGCCAAGGTGGCGGTTGATGCGCCGATATACGACCTTCTGACCTACGGCGTC
>JAMOPH010000241.1 GCA_027064665.1 bacterium
ATTGCGGTTCTTTTTGTCGGTGCGTTTGTCGGGGCACTCCGGCGAGAATTTTTCCCGGTTGCGGCGATTTTGACCGTCGGTCTGCTGAGGGCAGTTGTCGGGGGACCGTTTTCAGTTCAGGACCCCGCCTGGGTGGATGTCCAGAAATGGGCTAAGCACAACACTCCGCCCGACGCACTTTTTATCGTCCCGCCGACCACCAGTGGATTCAGGGTGTATTCCTGCAGGGGTGTCGCATTTGACTGGAAATCAGGTCCCGGAGTGGATGATAGTTGGTGGAACAGACTTCAGGAATTCTGTCCCGGTTGCACTTCGGAAAAACAGGTGAAGGAGCGCTTTGAAAAAATGTCCGGGGAACAACTTGTAAATCTTGCCCATCGTGTGGGCGCAGATTATATTGTTCTGCCTGCCGGTGCGAATAACTTGCCCAACAGCCCGGTATATTCCAACGGCAGGTGGGAAATATACAAAGTTGAGGGGGAATGATGAGAAAAACAGTCATAATCGCTGTCGTAGCGCTTTTGCTAATTGCCGGAATTGTGCTTTTTGCGTTTGCCCTCAGGGGCAGAAAAGCCCGGACGGTTGAAGCGGAGCATCCCCGGCGGCGGACGATAAAATCAACCGTGGTTGCGTTTGGAAGGGTTGAACCCAAAAGCGATGTGAACATTTCCGCCGAGGTTTCCGAGAAAATAGAGAGTTTATATGTTGATGAAGGCGACACAGTTCACACCGGCGACACGCTTGTGGTGCTCAATCCGGGGAGATATCTTGCGGCGCTAAAAGGTGCTGAGGCTCAGGTCAGGCAGGTGAAGGCGAATTTGAAAAAGGCAAAGGAAAATCTTGCCCACACAAAGGCGCTTTACGAAAGCGGCGGCGTCTCCAAAGATGCCCTGCTTGCCGCCCAGACCGAGGTTGATGTCCTTGAGGCGCAACTCCAATCGGCAGAGGCATCGCTGAAAGAGGCGCAGAACGACCTCAACCACACGGTGATTCTCTCGCCGATGGACGGCATCGTGACAAAAATTCAGGCTAAAAAGGGTGAGTTCGTGGTGGTCGGGACGATGAACAACCCCGGAAGCGTGATAATGACCATCGCCCAACTGACCGACTTGCAGGCAAAAGTTGATGTGGATGAAGCCGATGTGGTTGACCTGCAGATTGGACAGCCCGCCAAAATTGAACTTGACGCCTTCCCGGACACATTTTTCTCCGGGCGAGTGGTTCAAATTTCCCATCAGGCTAAGGTGCAGAATTTAGGCGGCGAGGAATCCCGGGCGACCTTTGAGGTGAAAATCGCAATAGAAAATCCCTCGCCCAAGATAAAGCCCGGAATGTCCGTCACTGCGACCATCACCACGGCGGTGCACGATTCGGTGCTTGCCGTGCCCCTGTCGTCCATTGTAGCGTATCACGATACACTCACCGGAAAGGACCGGGAGGGGGTCTTTGTCGTTGAGGGCGGAGTTGCGAGGAAAAAGCCGGTTAAAACCGGAATTTCCGACGATAAATTTATTGAAATTGTTGAGGGGCTGACGCCCTCGGACCTCGTGGTGGTGGGACCATTCTCCGTCCTGCGGATGCTCAAGGACGGCGAGAGGGTCTCCATTTCTAAAAAGGTCCGCAGTTGGCGAAGGCGCCCATTTAGAAAAGGACCCAAACAGCCGAGTTGAGCCAGATGAAGATATATATCGGACATCGCACAGGTGCAGTTTTTGTGGTGCTGCTTTTTGCCATCGCTTTCGGGCAGCAGGCGCAAAATTACACTCAGAGCGGAACGGTTATGACGCTTGCGGAGGCTGAAAGCCTTCTGCTTGAGCGGAACAACGATATAAAGGTCGCCAGGGCGCAGTATGAGCAGGCGGCGGCAAATTATCTGTCTGCGTGGAGTCCTTTTCTGCCAACGGCGGGGTTTTCCGCCAACTGGCGCCGATACGACCATCAGATGATTTCCATCCGCAACGACCAGTTCATATATTCCCGGAACAGTTATTCTCTGGGGCTTTCGGCTGATTTTCCCCTGTTTTCCGGCGGGCGGGATTTGATTGCCCTCAAGGAGGCGAAACTTTCGGCGGATATCTCCCGCCTCGCCTACGAGGACACACGCAGACGAATGCACTATCAACTTGTTCAGGCGTATTTCAATTTTGTGCGGGCGGCGATGCAACTTGAAATTGCCCGCCAGTCCCTCGCACGCATTCAGGACGAGCAGAAAATCGTTCAGAAAAAGTATTCCCTCGGGTCGGCGTCGGAGATGGACCTATCACGGATTCGGGTTCAGGTGGCGCAGAAGCAGTTTGCCCTCGTTCAGGCGGAAAACAACTTTGACCGGGCAAGGGAGAACCTGTGTGCGATGCTGTCTCTGCCGCTTGACACGCTGATTTATCCGGATACCACATATCTTCCCAAAAGCGCCGGGGAAATCCCGCCGGTGGAACACTTTCTGGACAGATATAAGCGCAACAACTCGTGGCGGCAGGCATCGCTGGATTTGAAAATCAAAAAACTTGACCGCCTGTCATCATTTCTGGCATATCTTCCCCGGGTGAGCCTTTCCGGAAGTTGGGGATGGAGTGGGGGAGAAACGCCGCAGAGTCTGTCCGAAATCAGGGATGATGGCTCGGCGTCCTTTGGGCTTTCGCTCTCGTGGACACTGTTTTCCGGGACATCAAGAATCGGGTCAATAAGGCGCTCTGCGGCATCGCTGGAGGCGGCGAAAAGTTCCCTGAACAAATCAACCATCTCGGTTCAGCGGGATATCCGTGAGGCATACAGGATGATGGTTGAGGCTGTGGAAAGTTATAATCTTGCCACGGTGCAGATTGAGGATGCCCGCCTGAATTTAGAAACCGTGCAGAAGCGCTACGAACTTGGAGGCGCCACGCTTTTGGAACTTTTGGACGGCGAACTTGCCCTTGAGCAGGCGCAACTTCAGCGAATCAACGCCATCGCCGACTATTACACATACCGTGCCCAACTTGAGTGGCTCGCCGGCGAGTGATTGAAATTTTTGCGCCTATATCTACGGCGTCTGGTTGTCCTCGTCAAGCATAAGGGAGTCCGGCAGTCCTTCGGGAAGAATTTGCTCAAGCAGGCAGGGATACAGCCGGTTCTTCAGCAAAAGAACTCTCACCACCGAGGAATCAAGTCTTTCCTCCATATAGGGATTTTCCTCAATCAGTTCCTTCACAGCCTGTTTGGCGGAGGGAAGTTTCGGCGAGTTCATCAGCAGAAGGAGGTCATTTCCCGCCACAAACGCCTGCCTGACGATTTTTTTGAAATCCTGGTCGGTGAAGTGAACCTTGTAATTTTTTCTGGACCACTGGCGAAGGGCGGGAGCCCATATATCATCGGTCATCACCAAAAAATATGGGTCAACCATATGCGCCAATCCCACAATTTTGGGCGACAGCACCGCCGGCAGGGAGTCAAGGTCAGGATATATAAGGCTTGACATCATCACCCCGTTGAGGTCCCGGACGGAGGCGGCAAACACAAATGCCCCGGACAAAAGAGAATATGTCGGCGGGGAATATCTGGCTAATGTGGCATCGGAGTTGGTGCGGGATTCCCCATAGCCGGGGAAATGCTTTGCTATTGCCGCAACCCCGGCATCACGGAACCCACGGGCAAACGCTTTTCCTGCCATCACAACCCTGCAGGGATCGCCGGAAAAACTGCGCTTGAGATATCCTATCACCGATTTTCTATCATCGGCGACATCAAGGCAGGGCGCAAGGTTCACATTAAGCCCCAACTCCTTCATAACATTGCCCACAGACCTGCAGTAATTGTATATTGAATCCGAAGACCACACGCCCATCTCAGCGTGGGATGGCATAAATTTCATCCGGGGAATGTGAACAAGTCTGTTTACAAGCCCGCCTTCCTGGTCAACCATAAAAAACAGGGGAATTTCCGAGACTTCGTTGAATTTTTCGGTCATATTTCTAATCCCGCTGGCGGATTTTATGTGATATTGATTGAATATTATCCCGCTTACGGGGTTTTTCTCCACAAATTTATATCCGTAGGGCGCTATAACGAGTATCTGCGCAATTTTTTGCTCAAGCGTGAGATGAGAGACCACATACCACGCCGCAGATATTTCTCTCTCGGAATACTCCGAGGCGGTGGACAGGGTTATAACTACCATCAATATGCTCATTCGCCGCAGCATATTAGATAATAAAACGATTTCCCTTGTGAAGTCAAACACATCGTTCAGAATCAAGAAAACATTTGCTCCCGGCGGGGTTTTCCTATATTTTTCGGGGTATGAGGCGCCTTGGTTTCACAACAGTGCTTCTTTTAGCCGGGACATTGTTTGCGGTGAGCAGAGTTGATGTTGAGTTCGGCTCAGTCCCGGAGAAAGTTTCCGTGGGGGATACCATTGCCTATAGGATAAAACTCACCTTTCCGG
Organism: bacterium; assembly: GCA_027064665.1. Classification (GTDB taxonomy): domain Bacteria; phylum UBP14; class UBA6098; order B30-G16; family B30-G16; genus JAMOPH01. Next base: position 4,421 of record JAMOPH010000241.1, read on the forward strand.
ACAACCCTATCCGCTGGGCGTTTGACTCGCTGTTTGCCCCTTATACCATAGGGCTGAAATTTTTGGGGATGTCCGTTGAGACGGAGGCCGCACAGCGGGGCGATTCCGTTGTGGGGACGACATCCCTGTCGCTGAAATTTACGCCGACCCGGAGCGGACACCTTGTGGTTAAGGACGGTTATCTCAGGTTATTTCACATTCTTCAGGTGGACACCGCCGCCGGGGACAGTATTATCGCCGCCGATACTGTGGTGATTAAATATCCCGGCTTTGAAGTTTATGCCAGATCGCACTTTGGTTTTCCTGATACGGGCGTTTTTGCGCTGTGGCTGGGAAGTTTTGTCGTGATTTTGATAGTGTTCGGTGGGATTGCCAAAATTGTGTCCGCCGAAAAGCGCAAGCCACTAAAGGTTGAGAGAAAAGTTTCCCCTGAGGAAAAGGCGCTGGCAGAACTTGAGGTAGTTTCGCCGGCGCGCCAGTCAGTTCGGGATGTGGCGGAAACTGTGTCGCGAATTCTGCGCGAATACATAAATGCCCGGTGGCAGGTCCCGGCGCTGAGTATGGCTTCTGAGGAAATTCTCAAAGGTCTGGAGGACAGGGGCTGTTCCCCGCACAGACTTATGACCTTAGAGAAAATCCTTTCGGAGTGCGATGATATCCGCTTTGCCGGCAAATATGTTGAGACGCAGGAAATTGAAAAACTTGTGGAAATGGCAAAGGATTTCGTGCGTGAATAATTTGCTGTTGCACAGGGGGTTTGGTTGAGTTAAATTTATCCTCAATTTTTTAGGGAGGCAAAGATGGAAAGCACGCCGTCTGTGGATATAGCGCAGTTGAACGAGCGAATTAAGGCGGAGTCGGCGTTTATAGATACCCTGCGCGCCGAGATGCATAAAGTTATAGTGGGGCAAAGGCGGGTCATTGACAGATTGATTATCGGGCTTCTGGCGGATGGGCACATTCTCCTTGAGGGCGTGCCGGGTATCGCAAAAACGCTTATGATTCGCACCCTCGCCGACTGCATTGATGTCCAGTTCAAGCGCATTCAGTTCACCCCCGATTTGCTTCCGGCGGACATCGTGGGAACTATGGTCTTCAACCAGAAAACCGGCGAGTTCTATCCCAGCAAGGGACCGATTTTTGCCAACTTTGTCCTTGCGGACGAGATTAACCGCGCGCCGGCAAAGGTCCAGTCGGCACTTTTGGAGGCGATGCAGGAGCGCCAGGTCACTCTCGGCGACACCACTTACAAACTCCCCGAGCCGTTTATGGTTATGGCAACCCAGAATCCCATTGAACAGCAGGGGACATATCCGCTTCCCGAGGCGCAGGTTGACCGATTTTTGATGAAGGTTCTGGTTGATTATCCGCGACGCGAGGAGGAGCGGGAGATAATGCGCCTTCACACCCGCTTCAGACCGCCGAAAGCCTCAAAAGTTGTTGAGCCTCAACAGATTTTGAGAGCCCGCGAGGTCGTGCGCGATGTCTATGTGGACGAGAAAATTGAAAATTATATATTAGATATTGTCTTTGCCACGCGCTATCCGGAGCAGTTTGGACTTGACGAACTCAAACCTCTGATTGCGTGGGGGGCATCCCCGCGAGCCACAATGTTCCTCAGAACCTGCGCTCAGGCGCACGCATTCTTAGAACACCGGGGATATGTGACACCCGAGGATGTCCGCGCCATCGCCCTTGATGTCCTTCGCCACAGGGTCATCGTCACCTACGAGGCGGAGGCGGAGGAAAAGACCTCCGAGGATGTGGTCAAAGCCATCCTCGCGCGGGTTGAGGTGCCGTGATTCTTTTCTCCAAAAATTGGTAAAAACAGCAAAAGGTGCTCTCATAGTGGGGGGCGCCTTTTTGGTCTTGGTTTAGCCAATTGTTTTTGTATATTTTAATTTTGAGGTTATGCACCAGGGAAGTGAGGGGACTATGAAATATCAAAAATTTTGGGCGATTTTGCTCTTGGCAGTTGCCGGGCTTATCTCTGCCCAGGAAATTCCTATAACGCCCGGCGCCGCCGGAAACCAAATTAACCCTCAGGTCGCCGGGGGGAGTTCCTGCTTTTTCGTCTTGTGGGAGGATTACAGGGCGGGCTCAAGCAACTCAAACATATACGGTGTGGCGGTCTATCCCGATGCCACCACAAGTTCTCTGGCTATCTTGTGCGTGGCATCAAACAACCAAACCAATCCGGCGGTGGCTTACAACCCCTCTGCGGACAACTTTTTCAACATCTGGTTTGACCAGCGCACCTCGGCGCAGACATACTCTATCACCTCCGACTGCACTCCCGATGTCGGCACCGAAGCGCTTGTGGACAATGTGACCTCAAATATGTATTACACCGAAATCGCCTACTCCGGCAGTGTTTATCTTTATGTCTGGATGTATAACAACGCCGGCACCTACGAGACACGATATCAGGTTCTCAATTCCTCCGGTGCACCGGTGGGAGGAGTTCAGACACTTTCCGGAGGCGGCTCAAAAAACCCGGATGTGGCGTATGACGGATACGCATTTCTGGTCGTCTGGGAGGATTCCCTTTCTGCCGGGAAGGGGATATATGGAAGATATTTTGATTCCTCCGGTAATCCTATTTCCTCTTCCTTTTTGCTGATTGCGGACACTGTGGCATCGGCGCCGGCGGTGTGCGGCGTTGAGGGAGCATCGGCTGACGAGTCAAAATTCGCCATCGCCTGGCAGCACTATGATATGACCACAAACGCCGATATCTATGTGACAGTTATAAACCATCTGGACTCTTCCTCGGTCACCTCCGGTGCGGCGGTGTGCACGGAGAACAACGCCCAGGCAGAGCCGGATATTGCCCACCATTCCAATGGTTTTCTGGTGGTTTGGAAAGACAGGCGCTCCGGTCTTGAAGACGATATCTATGGGCGCTTTTTAGATGCCTCAGGAAATCCCGTGGGAAGCGATTTTGCCGTATGCAATAGTTCCGGAACCCAGCGTGCACCCAAGGTGGCTTTCAGCGAGGACATCCAGAAGTATCTGTGCGTGTGGTCTGACTATCGCAACGGCTCAAATGAGGACATATACAGCGCCTTCATAAATATCCCGGCGGTGAATGTGACCCAGCCCAACGGCGGCGAAACCCTTGCCGTGGGCACAAACTACGAAATAACCTGGACATCCTCCCTCGTTGACTCGGTCAAAATTGAATACAGCACCGACAACGGCTCATCCTGGGACATTGTGGTCTCGTCCACGCCATCGGACGGCAGTTATATGTGGCTTGTGCCCGACACTCCCTCCGACCAGTGCCTGATAAAAATTTCCTCCACCTCCGATTCGGGGGTAAGCGATGTCTCCGACGATATCTTTACGATCGCTCCTCCGGATACATACGCCCTCGTCGGCGAACTTGACGGGATTTCTGCCACCAAAAAAGTTGAGGTCTCGGGGCATTATGCGTTTCTGCCGGCACGATGGGGCGGGAATCTGTGCCTCCTTGCCGTTGATGTCTCGGATTCATCAAATCCGGTGGTCGTCGCTGCGACGACTATTCCCGACGGCGCATATGGAATGGGACTTGAAATAATTGACACCCTCGTCTGCCTCTCAACCTCCGATGGATACCTTCACACATTTGACTTCAACGGCGATACCCTCGTGCTTTTGGGAAGTTATAATATCCACGGGCAGGGAGCGGAGGTCGTCGGAAGGGATACGATGGTGTGGGTTGCGGCGTATGACAGCATTCTGTGGCTGAGCATCGGCGACCCCGCATCGCCCTATGAACTCGCCGGCTTTTCCGCCTCAAGCCAGTTTAAAGGCTTGTGCCTTGAGGATACATTTTTGTTCTCCACAGAGGCAATTACGACGGGGGGTTCACGGTTCAGGGTTCTGAGAGCCAATGACCCGTCGCAGTTCTATCCTGCCGGGGGTTCGGTGAATCTCAACGGCTACGGCGAGGATGTGGACGGCGATTACACCACCGATTATATGTTCGTGGCTGATGGCGTTACCCAGGCAACAAACACCGGCAGGATGATTTCCGTAGATGTGAGCAATCTCGCACTTCCGGAGTCCACCGGGGCGTTCACATCGGATGGCGCCTCCATAAGAGCAATTTCTGTGTGGGATACAATCGCATTTCTCGCCAACGACACTCTCGGGGTGAAAATCGTCAGTGTGTCCGACCCCACAAGCCCGAGCCTTCTGAAAACGCTTGAAATCCCAACCCCCGGGACAAAGGCGGTGGATGTGTTCCACTATGAGGATTTCTTGTATGTCCTGACCGATTCATCGCTTCTGATATACCGCATCAACAACCTGCGGGCGGCAAAGATGAGAATAACCTCGTGGGTTTTCGGCGACTCCTCCGACGGCGACGGCTATTTTGAGCCCGGAGAGACCCTCGGACTCACCGTTGAAGTTCAAAACACGGGAACTGATACCCTTCACAGCGCCTGGATTGGTGCCACGGTTATTGAGGGCGATGCCTCAATAATCCCGCCGACAAACATCACCTTCGGGGATATTCCTCCCGGCGGCGTGGACACGGCGTTCTACAGCGTCGTCGTGGACGCCGATGCGCCTGTGCCTTCGCAGATAAAAGTTCTCCTTTCCGGGCACAGCACAGACGGCGGAGAGCCGCAGGACACCGCCATCGCCGACATAACGGACACCTCGCCGATAATGGAGATAGTCTCGTGGGCAATTGGCGATTCCTCCGATGGTGACGGCTACTTTGAGCCCGGGGAAACTCTGGGACTTGTTGTTGAAATTGACAACGCCGGGATAGACCCGCTTCACGATGGATGGGTGAGGGCGTCCATACTCTCCGGAGCGGGCTCCATATTGGGCGAGGATTCGGTGTATCTGGGAACCATAGACAGCGCAACGATTGACACCGCATTTTTCCGGGTGAAGGTTGACGATGATGCTCCGACGCCCTCGCAGATTGAGGTGCTTATAAGCGGGCACAGTGCCGATGGCGGCGACCCCAAAGATACCGCCGTGGCAGACATTGTTGACCGCTCCCCCGTGATGGAGATAACCTCGTGGGTTTTCGGGGATTCCTCCGATGGCGACGGCAGATTTGAGCCCGGAGAGACTCTGGGCTTGACGGTGGAGATAAAGAACACCGGACTGGATTTTCTCCGCAATGCTTGGATGCGGGCGAGGGTGATTTCCGCCAACGGCACAATTGTCGGCTCCGATTCCGTGTGGTTCGGAGATTTGGACACGCAGAGTGTTGACACGGGATTTTTCTATGTTGCGGTGGATACTGATGTCGTTCCGCCGGACACGCTCCGTGTTGAACTTGACGGGCACAGTGCCGACGGCGGCGACCCGAAAGACACCGCCGAGACGCAAATTGTGGACAAACTTCCGGAGATGTCCATCATCTCGTGGGAATTCTTTGACTCCACCGACGGCAACGGCAGATTTGAGCCGGGGGAGACGCTTGCGCTATTTGTGGTGGTAAAAAGCACCGGGCTTGACCCCCTTCACGGGGCGTGGCTTGATATCGGCGTGATAAGCGGCAATGCCTCGGTTCTGGGGGAAGACTCTGTATGGTTCGGCGATATGGACACCGGCGTGGTGGACACGGGATTTTTTATGATTGCCGTCAATTCAGATGTGGTGCCGGTGGACACGGTTCTGGTGCAGTTGAACGGGCACAGCGCCGACGATGGAAATCCCGTGGACACATCTGTCGCCGAAATTGTTAACCCCAATCCGATTTTCTCAATTGAGTCGTGGGCATTCTATGATTCCTCCGATGGCGACGGCAGATTTGAACCCGGCGAAACTCTTGCCCTGCAGGTGATAGCGAAAAATGTCGGCGTTGACCCTCTCCACGATGCGTGGATGCGGGCAGGCGTGCTTTCGGGGGAGTGTTCTGTGATTCCGCCGGATTCGGTGTGGATAGGTGAACTTGATGTCTCTGCCGAGGAAACTCTCTATTATTTCGTTGCGGTTGATACCGATGCGGCAACACCGGGCACGCTGGCAATTTTGCTCTCGGGTTTCAGCGGTGATGACGGGAACCCTGTTGATACGGCCACAGCGGAGATAGTCAGCGGCGCCGGCGGTTTCTGGGACGATATGGAATCCGGTCCCGGCGAGTGGACTGCCTCGGCTCACTGGCATCTGGTGAACTTTGAATCCTCAACGCCGACGCACTCGTGGTATTGCGGCGACACCCTGTCGCACCTGTATGGAAACAATTGGGACGAGACGCTGATTTCCCCGTGGATGAAGGTTCCCGAAAATGCCGTTCTTGTGGTTCATCACAGATACAATACCGAGGATTCCTATGATTTCTGCTACATTTCTGTGGACACTGGCAACGGGTGGACAGTCGTGGATTCCTTTGAGGGCACCACTGGTGGGCGGTGGGTCAGGTGGATATTTAATTTGAGTTCGGTGCCCGCCGGAGATTCTGTCCGGATAGCATTCAGGTTTGTGAGTGATGGTGCTGTGGTGGGCAACGGCTGGTGGATTGACGATGTGTATCTGGGTCCGCCGAAACCTGACCTCTGGGGTGCACGATGTATGCCTCTTGTGGCGCTGACCATTGATTCTGTCACCTTTACCATAAATTACCAGCGGGATGACGGTGTATTCCCCACGGAAGCAAGAGTGGTGGTTGATGATTCCGTGTTTGCGATG
>JAMOPH010000242.1 GCA_027064665.1 bacterium
CTGACCAGTTCAAAGTGGTGCTAAAATATTTCGGCGAGGGATGGTATAAGGATATGTCCTATCAGGAATTTCTGGAAAGTGAGCGGAAATTGAACAGTAAATAATATCCCAGCCCCCGGGCAAAAAAGGCTGACAAGCCCCTTTTATTGGTCCCACAGTTTTATCTCCCTTTCCCCGCCGGTGAGGGCGACAAAGAGGTCCTCTAAAGATTTCCCCTCCATTTTGGCGTCAGCGCGGAGTTGCTCAAGCGTGCCGACCTTCATCAACTTGCCCTTATATATAATCCCAATTCGCGTGCAGACCTCCTCCGCCACAGAAAGCGTGTGGGTTGACATAAAGATTGCCGTCCCGCGCTCTATGAGTTTTCTCATCACTCCCTTGACGAGGCGCTGGCTCTGCGGGTCAAGACCAACCATCGGCTCGTCAATCACTATCAGCGCCGGGTCGTGCATAATCGCCGATGCCATAATCACTTTCTGGCGCATCCCGTGGGAGTATTCCGCCGCATACTCGTCGCCCCATTCCTCAATCCCGAACAGGTCAAACAGGAATTCTATCCGCTCGTGAATAAGTTTTTTGTCCATCCCGTAGAGTGAGCCCACCAGTTCCAAAAATTCCCGCCCCGTCAGGCGGTCGTAGATGTAGGGGTTGTCCGGGATATAGCCGATGAGGCGTTTTGCCTGTTCGGGCTGGGCGACTATGTCGTATCCGCCGATGGTTATCTGTCCCTCATCGGGGCGGAGAAGCCCCACGATTGTCTTTATCGTCGTGGTTTTCCCCGCCCCGTTGGGACCCAAAAATCCGAAAAGTTCGCCGCGGTCAACCGAAAGGTTCAGGTTGTCCACAGCGACAACTTCGCCGTAGCGCTTGGTGAAATTTTTTATCTCAAGCAGAGCCACCTTTGAACCTGCCTATCCCCAGAATCTTGCCGATGTTCGCATCGCGGGAGACGATGGGTTCTATTCTTCCCGGCGTGGCAGACGAAATCAGCGTGGTCACCCCCGGACCGTGTCCCGCCCACTTGCAGTCCCCGTGAATCACGATTCCGATTGTCACAGCGCCCCGGCGGTAACTCCGTCCAAATCGGTTGTCGTGATTGAGAATCGCCACGAAATCGCCGAAGCGGAGTTTGTCTATCCCCAGTTCCCTGATGTATTTTTTGTCGGCGGTCATAATGTCATAATCGCTTCTGCCCATTGCGGTGGAACCCACGCCGCTTCCCATAAGTTCTCCGGGAATCAGCGCCGCCACCGGAACCTGAATCCCGTCGCCCTTGTCCCGGATTCCCCATTTCTCAATTATCCTCGGGTCAAGGTTATAGACTGCGATGTCGGGATAGTCCACAAATTTCAGCCCCTGCCCGTAGCCCTTGATTAGAATCTTGTCGTCAAGGGTCATCTTCTCCATAGCATCCTCGTCAAACTCAATGATGACCCTTTCGCCTCCACCGTGGTGTCCGATAACGACGCCGGTTGCGCCCTTGGCGTCGCCGGTGATGATTTTCGCCTCGTTGCCGGTGCAGGCGTAGAAATTGAACCCGCCGTTGATTCCGCCGTTGCGGTCCTTCTGGTCAGCGATTGCGGACACCGAGGGCTCAAGATGGTCCGCCTCCCAGCCGAACGCCGGGTCGCCGATGTGGACATTGTAAGTGATTCCGCCGGTGCCGGGGACTAAAAACGGCATCCCCTCGGCGTCAAATCCGTGGCGCCCGGAGTGCTCCGGCGCCGCAACCTGCCCCTGAACCGAAAGCATAACCAGCCTGTCGGCGTTGGTCTTGGGCAACATAGTCTCCTCCTTGAGTTGAACTGAAGGATATTAAACTCAAATTTCTTCCCGGTGGAAAGCAAAATTTTTCGGGAAAACAAAAAGGGAATCCCTCGCCGGGGATCCCCTCATAAACTTCGGGCAATAGACCTCTATCATTTTATGAAAAGCACGGTCGTTTCGGCGGTGGTTCCCTCGCCTTCGGCGGAGATTATATAAACTCCTCCGGGGAGTTTTTCCGGTTTCCAGACAAATTTCCCGCCGGTGATGGTGCGGGAGTCAACAAGTCTGCCGTCAATGGAGCGGATTTGTATCT
>JAMOPH010000243.1 GCA_027064665.1 bacterium
CTTCGCCGAGCGGGACACCTTTATGTCTGAATGGGGCACACGGTGGTATTATCTTGCCGAGGACACTTCCTTCCGTGTTGAGCCGGGGCGGACATACACGCTTTCGGGGGTTACCTCACTTGGAAATTTCACGGAGACCTTCACTGTGCCTAATATCCCGCAGTTTGAGATTTTTCCCGACACGGCGAACTACGATGGCGTTGTGCCCGCCGCTTTCATAATCACAGTTGACCGGGACGATAAGGCATACGAATATGAGATTACCTTTGAGGACATCGTTCCCAGCCGCGAATTTCTGCCGGATTCAATAATTCTGATGGACTGCTACGACCTGCGCTGGCTTGCCAACCAACTGCCCGATACTGTCGTCGTTCCGTGGTGCAAATTTTACTATGCAACCACATACGAAGTTAGAATTATAGCAAGAGAGCGCCATCTATATGATTTTATGGATTATTATTACTATTACGATGAGGATGAGCAGATAGTTTATACCACTCCCGGCGGAGATGGATATGTGGGAGTCATAGGGGCTTATTCTGTTGGCAGGGATACTGTGGTGGTAACAGTTGAGGATTAGATAGAGTTTTTGATATGGGAATGTCCTATTTTATATCGGATGCCCACTTAGGTGCGGAATCGCAGGAGAAAGAGCGGGCAAAAAGGGAGAAATTATTATCCTTTCTGGATTATATAAGTTCCGCCGAGAATCTATTTATTCTCGGCGATTTCTTTGATTTCTGGTTTGACTACAAAACCGTGATTTTCCGGGAGTATTTTGATATTTTGTGCAAACTCGCCGAACTTGTGCAAAAGGGCGTCAAAGTGCACTTTTTCGGCGGAAACCACGACTGGTGGGCGTTTGAGGGCAGCATTCTCTCCGAAATCGGAATAGATGTCCATCGGAGACCCGCCGAAATCATAATAGATGGCAAAAGATTCTTTATGGGGCACGGTGATGGGATTGCCCCTTCCGACTGGGGATACAGAAATCTTTTGGTGCCGCTTTTGAGGAATAGAGTCTCCATTTTCCTGTTTCGTCTGGTGCCGCCGCCGATGGCGTGGTGGATTTCAAGGGCGGTTTCGTCCACGAGCAAACTCTACACTCAAAAGCGCAACCTTCGTCTTGAGGAGGAATACAGGGAGTTTGCCGCCCGCAAAATTGCAGAAAATTTTGACTTTGTGGTCTTCGGGCATCTCCACATCCCGATTCTGGAGAAAATTGACGGGGGAGTGTATGCAAATTGCGGTGATTTTTTCCAGAATTTTACTTATCTTGTCTTTGACGGACAGAATCTGGAACTGAAAAGGTGGGAGCGCTGACCTTCTCAAAAAGTCGCTGGAGGTTATATGGCAAGGCGAAAGAACAGACTCGTGGTCGGGATGTTCTGGGGGGATGAGGGCAAGGCGAAGGTGGTGGACTATCTCACCGACGAGGCGACAGTTGTGGTCAGGTATCAGGGCGGCGCCAATGCCGGGCATTCGGTTGAGGTCGGCGGGAGGCGGTTTGTCCTTCATCAGGTGCCCACGGGAATTTTGCATCCGGACAAAATATGTGTCCTCGGTGCCGGGATGGTTATTGACCTTCCACGCCTTGTGGAGGAACTTTCCGAACTTGAATCTGCGGGCGTTAACTGGCGGGGGCGCATAAAGGTCAGTTCCCGGGCGCATCTTGTCCTGCCTTATCACAAGATGGTTGAGGATGTTGAGGAGCGCTCTCTGGGAATAGGGACCACCCGCCGGGGAATCGGTCCCGCATACAGGGACAAATCCGCAAGAGTGGGGATAAGAGTCGGAGAGATTCTGCTGGGCAGAAATCATCTTCTCGCCCAACTGGACCGGTGGCTTTCCAATGTTGGCAAACTCTACCGGAGCCTCGGCGCCGACTTTGAATCCCCAGAGACCGTGGCGCAGGAACTGTTGGAAAGCGCAGAGTTCCTCGGCGATGCGATATGCGAGACCTCATCCTTTGTGGACCGTGTGGCACGCACCGAGGGGGGAGTCCTCGCCGAGGGCGCACAGGGCACGATGCTCTCGGTGAACTGGGGGACATATCCCTATGTCACCAGTTCCGAGAC
>JAMOPH010000244.1 GCA_027064665.1 bacterium
CATAAGTTTTGTGGCGAAATAACTTCCCACAAACAGAAGGATGCTTGCCACATAGGTTGATGCGTTGAGCGCCGCCGCAGGGCTGAATTTTTCAAAAATTTTCATAGAGAAGATGCCTATCATAGATGAGATAAGTCCTATTGCGGCGACCACCAGCGGGAAAGCCATATATTCTCCCACTTTTGGACCGTAGAGCGTCGCAGATGTTGCCGCTATTGAGACCGTGGCGACCATAGCGCCTATATAACTTTCAAAAATATCTGCGCCCATACCGGCGACATCGCCCACATTGTCGCCCACATTGTCGGCGATAACGCCGGGATTTCTGGGGTCGTCCTCGGGGATACCCGCCTCAACCTTGCCGACCAAATCTGCGCCGACATCGGCGCTTTTGGTGTATATCCCGCCGCCGAGACGGGCAAAAAGCGCAATAGAACTTGCGCCCATAGAAAATCCTGAAAGGACTCTGGCAGAGGCGGTGTTGCCGAAAAAGTAGAAAAATATCCCCAGACCTAAAAGACCCAATGATGCCACGGCGAGTCCCATCACAGAGCCGCCAAAGAACGCCACACGCAGAGCGAGAGGCTGACCGCCCTCCTTTGCCGCCCAACTTGTGCGGACATTGGCGGTGGTGGCGGCAGTCATCCCTAAAAATCCGGCGAGAATTGAGCAGGCGGCACCGGACAAAAATGCCACCGCAGTCTGCCAGCGGTAGGCGTCAAGGAATAAAATCATCAAAACGAAAACGAAAATAATAAAAAATATCAGAACCGAGTATTCCCGTTTGAGGAAAGCCATAGCGCCCTTGTGAATCAGGCTGGCGATGTGAACCATCTTTTCAGTTCCGGCAGGGCGGGATTTCACATAGAGATATATCAAAAATGCGACGACCAGCCCCAGAACACCGATGAGCGGAATCCAGAGCAGGGAATTCATTCTGTCCTCCTTGTTGGGGGTTAAATTTGTGTTCAATTAAATGCCATAACTGATAAATGCAAGAAAATTTTAAGATTGTTCTAACCGCTTTTGTCTATGTTTCTGTTGAGTTCGTCCAGCAAAGGTTCCAGCGGTATCCCCCGATTTTGGGCGATTTGCTCCAGCGTGAGCCAAGCCTCGGCTATGCAAAATGTGATGTGAAATCCCTGCCGTGCCAGAACGGGCAGAAGTTCCGGGTAATTTTCCAGGATATCTTTCAAGAGGGTGTCGCCTGTGATTTCACCCATAGCACCATAGCCTCCTATTTTACTAACAGCATCTTTTGAGAAATCTCCGCATCTTCGGTTATAATGCGGCAGAAATATAACCCTGATGGTGCTGGCTGACCATTGTTATCGCAGCCATTCCATATAACAGAATGCCATCCCGCAGAAAATTCGGAATTGCTGACCAGTTTTCTTACGATTTTTCCATTTATATCCACTATATCAATCGTGATTCTGGAATCTTCTGGCAATCCAAACTTAATTTCTGTGGCGGAATTAAATGGATTCGGCGTGTTTGATAACACTGTAATTGTGCTTGGCAGTTTGGATTTCTTAATCCCGAGACTCGCAGTGGATACAGTGATAATAAACTCCGTCGGACCGGAATAGGTAAATCTATATGAGTTTGTCTCCCGCATATCTATATTTTCCCCGGTCGCCGGGTTTGTGAAAATTATCTCATATATCTCCGGGATTTGATTTGTTCCATACGAGCAGTCCTTTTCGTCGGGGAGATGGTCCCTGTCCCAGAAGATTTCAACGACCTCGCCGGGGTCAAGACCGTCAACACGCAGGCGCCACTGTTTCCGGGAAACGCCCTCGCCGAATGATGACCTTATGTCCGCCGACAGCGGTTCGCCCTCATCGGAGACGAAACTGACAAAGTCAGTGTGCGGAAGCGCCGGCGGAATTTCGGCATCGTAGATATCCTTCGTGTCAAGGGCGTCCGGGCGGGTGCCGAGGAAATTCCAGCGGTCGGTTTCCTCGGGCGTGGAAGCCGAAATTCTCAGGACAAAATCGGGGAAGTCAGGGGATGATGCAATTTCTCGTTTCCGTGCCGGGATGAAGGCGTTATACCAGAACGGCAGGGTTCCTGTGGCTCCGGGGAGCACCGAGACGAAAAATCCCTGATAGGGTGCAATATATCTTCCGGCGCCGGCGGGAAAACCGGGCGTATAACTTGCCCATCCGAAGGGCGTGAGGACATAGTAGGTCGGTGCGATTCCCCTGAACACCGGGTTCGCCACGATTGCGTCCCAGTCAACTGCGTAGTTCACGGGATTCCCCACCAGAAACCATCCGGGATAGAGGGAAGTCTCATAGTAGGGAAGGGTTTTCGTGAAATCGGAGTAGTAGGGCGTCCCGGCGATGTCAAAGTGGGTCTGGTTGCTCCACGCCTTGACGAAATATCCCTCGCCTCTGGTGAAGGAGTCGGGAACCACATACATTCCCCGTTCGGGGTCCCATCCGAAGATGTTTGAATTGCTGGGTTCGTTGAAAAACGGGCTGATGTCGTCCTCAAGTTGGATTACCACATCGTTTAGCGAGGGCGCCACCGGCACGGAGATGAGGTTCCAGCCGGCGTTCAGTTCCGGGGAGACCACAATGTGCATAGAGTATTCCCTCGGCGGCGAGAAATTCCTGCCGACTCCGGCGCTGAAGCCGAGAGTGAGGTCAAAATTCTGGCAGTATGCCCCCGGCGAGGAAAGGATTGTGAGGGTTTCGCACTCGCCCGGCGGAATTGTCAGCGTGTCCGCCGATATAGCAAATCCCAACGGCAGGGATGCCGGCGCAAGTTGGGCGATGGCGTAAATTTTTCGCTCGCCGCCCTCTGTCTGATATACTGCCCACAGTTTCCTGTCGGCGCCTATGTCAAGGGCGAAGACCTTGCCCGCCAACTGCGTCTGATACAGCACCGCAAATGTGTCGCCGTCAACCGAAAGTTCGGCGAGGATGTTCTCATCGTCATCGCTGCCGAACGCCCAGAGGGTGCGCCTGCCGAAATCATAGGCGAGGGCATATATGTGGAAATTCTCCCCAGAATTTTGCCGATACACCTGCCACACGGCAAGTTCCTCGCCGGGATGTGTCCAGGTTTTGCCCGCCACTTTCCTGATTTTCCCCAGCGTGTCCGACAGGTAGAAGACATCGTTCACCACATCGTATCCTATTCCGCAGACGAGTGTGTCCGCAGAGTGCCATCCTGCCCACGCCGGCGCAACGATGGAATCCACTAAATTGCCGTCGTTGGGGTTCCAGGCATAAATCGTGTTTCGTCCCGGGACTGTCTGCCAGAAGTATCTGCCGTCGTAGGTCATATCGCCAGCGATTTCCGTGAGACCAGTGTAGGGGATGGAGGAATAGCGCACGCCGGCATAGTTTTTGGCATCGTCAAATTTGAAATTGTATCGGTTTCCCACGGCGGGGTCGTAGGAGGTTATCCAGTAATCGGTAAGGTGTCCTCTTCCACGGCAGCCCACGGCGACAGGGATTGACATAGAGGGCACATCGTCTATGACGATGCTGTCGCAGATTCCGATTTCGCCCGGGGTTGAGTCATCTGCGAGCACCACAATTCCCACCTGAACCGTGTCCGGGGCGGGATTGCATATTTGGACTGTCTGGGTATCGTGCTGCCCGTAGGAAAATTCAAATTCATAATCTGAAGTGTCTTCGGGTGTTATTTCAATCTTATAAAGTGCTATATTAAGAGAAATGGTGTCCCCCTTGCCCAGCAGAATATTGGCTGAATTGGTAATGTATCCCGGACATTGAACCGTGATGTTATAAATTCCTGCGTCGGCGCTGTCAAGCACAAAATGTCCTATGCCGTCGGTGTAGGTGGAGTCTCCGCCCCCGAAAACGAGGGCACTCACCACTGGGGTGTAGTCAACATTGTCATATACATACCCTGTGATGGTTCCGGTTTTTCGGGCGGGTCGTATGATGAAGATGTCGTCAAGATACCATCCGGCGGCGGTGCCGATGCTGTCGCTGGCGAACACAAAGGCGATGTTCGTTGCGGCGGTTCCACGCAGGTCAACGCTGTCTTTGACCCAGGCGCCCGAGAACCCCGTAAATCCCGAATCGCCGAGGGCATACACGCTATCGTCGTAGCCGCCGAGCGGATGTGCCACCTGCCAACTCTGACAGAAATCCTCGGAATAGAGAACTAATCCGCCGTCCCGGGTGGGTTCGGTGTCGTAGTAGTGCCAGAAGGTGATAATCTCCGGACCAGCCGGGAAAATCAGCGTGTCGCAGGAGGCATTTTTATACTCGCCGTTGAGGAGTGTGCCCCACATCTTGGTGCCGGAATGAGCGCCCGGCGGCGGTGCTGTCTGCGGCGGAACGGTTGAATACCTGAAACTGTCCGCATTCACCGAACCCCACTCCCATTCGCCGGAGAAAACCCCCGGCTGCGGATTGTCCTCAAAATCCTCAACATATCTGTTGCTCGGAAGAATCGGCGTGATAAAAAGCGTGTCCAGAAACACCGTCTCCCTCTCGGATATGGTGAACGAGGGGGAGATATCAAAGTTGTATCCGGTGTATGTCGCCCTGGCAAAATACCTTCCCGGCGGGACGGCGAGAAATTCGTAAAATCCATTGTTGAGAGTGTGGGTTATCATATCCCGGTCAACAAGTTCTAATACTATTCCCGAGTCCCCCGGCGATGGTGTGCCCCGCAGGTCGGCATATCCTCGCACAACTCCGGCATTGCCCCAGTAAGCCGGAGGCGTCGTGGTGAACTTTATCGCCCTCGTGGAGGTTATTCCCTCTGCATACTCGTCGTAGGAGCCATTGTGGAGATAAACCGTGCCCAGAAGTCCTCTTTCGTTTTCCAGACCGAGGGTGCAGTAGGTAAGCAGAGAGTCATTCACTCCCCGAAAGCGCACGATGATTTCCCCGTTTCCGCCGGGCTCGTCGCATATTGCAGGGCTTATCAGAAGGATTTCCATAGTCAGGGCATTGTCAATTGTGGCGCCGCCCGGTGCGACCCAGCCCATAGAATCAAACAGCACGGCGAAGGTGTCATCGTCGGAATCGTAAACCCACACATCGCCGCCGTAGGAGGCGTTGGCGACAAGTTTCGCCCAAAGTCCGGCAAATCCGTTGGGGTATGTCGTGTCGGGATAGTTCTGGTTTGCGCTTATGTCAAAATATGGCAGGGTGTCGCTGAACCTGATGGCGCCGCACATATGAACATAAACTGTGTCGTAGTCCACGCCGTAGTATCGGAAGGTAAACGGCAGACCTATGGCGGAATAATCCGTAAGCGCCGTCCAGGAATCGTCAATTTTGTATGCTCCCCGGGAGATTATGTCAAACCAGGTGGTCTCCGGGCGCTCGGGGTCGGAGTCAACATCGTCAAACTGATAGTAGTTATCCTGCACGGCGAAGACGAAGGTGTCGGTGGTGTCCACGCTGGGCGAGGCGGCGTAGGAATCACGGGCGTAGAAGAAATACCTTATCCTTGACCACGAAGGCTGTGAGGGGATATTCCCCACCCACAGTCCGCAGCGGTTGGGGTCGGAACCGATATATTCCATAGGAACGCAGGAGAAACTGTCGGAGAAATTCACATCGTAGCAGACCCAGGCGCTGTCCACTCCGGTCAGGTCAGTGATATATGCGGTTTCCGGATATTCTGCGAAGTAGAAAGGCATCCCGGGATGATAATAATCTTCGTGGGTGATTGTGGGCGGCATCGGTTCGGAGTAGTATTTTACGATCCTCACATCGTCAATATACCACGAGTCCCCGTTCTGATGGTGATACCAAAATGCTATTTTTTCGTTTCCCGTGAAGGGACCGAAACTTTCCAGGTGAAATGATGTGTCATACTCTTCCACGGTGGTGGAGTTTATGGTGGGATGGACAATCAATGTTTCTGTCCAGGTGGTTCCGCCGTCGTGGGACAACAGGACAAAACTTGAACCAGCCTCTGCGGGCCAGTGGGAGAACCTGCTCCAGAAGGAAAATACAATTGAGTCCGTCACTCCGGACATTCCCGGGAGAGTAGGGGTTATGAGCCAGTCGTCGGAGCGGGTGCCGGAATATGTTATTGCCGCCACACTGTCGCCGAAGTATGTGAAGGAAAACCATTGGTTCACCGGGGCGCTTCCCCCGAGGTCCAGCACTGTCCAGCCGGAGGGTATCCAGGTGCTGAAGGTCTCCGTCTCAAGGATTACCACAGAGTCAGTTGATTGAGAGAACACGATACTGAAAAGGCACAAAGGCACAAAACCCCATCGGATTATTTTTAACATAGTTAACCTCCTGAATTGTAGAAAGATAAAAAATTTGATTTATTTTTGTCAAGAGAGGGATTAACTTTACTCAAAATTTTTAAGCAAATATTTCCGACAGCGTTTGCTCCACCGCAGCAAGCGGTATTTGGATGTTTCTGTCGGAGATGGCGTTTTCGGGGTCCGGATGGGTTTCCATATAGATTCCATCGGCGCCGAGGGCAAGGGCAACCTTGCCAAACGGGACGGCGAACCTTCTGTCTCCGCCGGAACGCCCCCCGCCTGCCCCCGGTTTCTGGCACATATGCGTTATGTCCACTAAAACCGGGTATCCAAACTCCTTCATAATCACCACCGAGCGGGGGTCAAAGACCAAATCGTGGTAGCCGAAGGATGTCCCCCGTTCGGTGAGGATTATATGCGAGTTTCCCACAGATTCAGCCTTTTCGGCGATGAATTTCATATCCTCCGGGGCGAGAAACTGCCCCTTTTTGATATTGACCGGCTTTTGGGTTGATGCCGCCGCAAGGACTAAATCTGTCTGGCGGCACAGAAACGCCGGAATCTGCAGAATATCTGCTACCGATGCCGCTGCCTCAACCTGATAGGTCTCGTGCACATCGGTCAGGATAGGAAAATCAAAGTTGCGGCGGACCTTCTCAAGCACCAGCAGCCCCTTGGGGAATCCCATACCTCGCCCGGAGCGAACCGAAAGCCGGTTTGCCTTATCATAGGAAGCCTTAAATATAAATGGGATTTCTAATTTGGCGGTTATTTGTGCAAGGGTTTCCGCCGTGCGAAGGACCATATCTTCGTTTTCTATTGCGCAGGGACCGGCGACAAGCACGGGCTTTTCCCCGCCGATAACGACATTTTTTACCTTTATCTGCCTAATGCTCATCTCGATACTGCTCCAGTCTGCTTTTTGCTATTTTGTTGTCGGGGTCAAGTTGGACTGCACGCCACCAATGATGTCTTGCCCTCTCTATATCCCCAAGTTTTAGATATATATCCCCCAAATGGAGTTGGATTTCGGTGTCGTCGCCGTAAAGTTTTGCCGCCTTTTTGATATATTTGAGTGCGCCTTTTATATCTCCCCGGCGGAATAGAAGCCAGCCATAACTGTCAAGATATGCGGGATTGTCGGGCTCCTTTTCCAGAGCCAGAGCGATAAGGCTTTCGGCGTAATCAAGATGAACGCTGTCATCGGCGAGGATATAGCCGAGGTAGTTCAGGAGTGTGGGGGAGTCCTTCAGTTCAGAGTGGAGAAGGCTGTCAATGATGGCAATGGCGTCGGAGCGGAAGCCCGCCCGCTCACGGACATCGGCGAGGGAGAACGCAGCATCGGGACCGGCGCTGTGCTGCATAGCCTCTTCAAAGCAGTGCGCCGCCAGAGGATAAATTTTTGCCGCCCTGAATGCCACTCCCATCCAGTGCCAGTATGATGCGCTGTCGGCGCACAGGTCGGTGCTTTCGGTGAAACTCTCAAACAGACTGTCTATTTCCCCGAGGCGTGCCCACACTAATGCGAGGTCAGTATATACATCACAGTCTGGCGCAAGGTCCAGCGCACAGCGATACATAACAACTGCCGACTCCGGACACCATAGTTCGTCATAGCACTTGCCGGCAAAATAGTATCCTATCGGGTCGGCGTCATCTACTTCAATTAGTTTTCTGAAAACTTTTAGTCCATTATAATAGTCATTTGCTCCCAGAGCATTGTATCCGAGTTTTTCAAGTGTCATTTTTATGGTCAATGTGTCGGGTTTATAGAATTCGCAGGTTAATTCTATAGCCCTATCATATTTGCCGTAGACGGCGAGTTTCTCTATATATTGCTGTTTTACGCCTTCATCCCACGGGAACAGTTTGACATACTTATCCAGCATTATCAAGGCGGAATCGTAATTTTGAGTGGCTATGTATGTGTTTATAATTGATATGTATGCCTGATTGAGAAAATCGTCAAGGGAGATGGCTCTAAAAAGGTATTTCTTTGCCTTTTCATAATCACCCACATTGCGATATAATTCGCCTAACACAGCATTAACGACGGCATTTTTGGGATATTTTTTTAGAATTTTTTTGACAATTTTTATATTTTTCTTCCATTCTCCCGAGTTTTTCGCACAGGTGAGAAAAATATCGGCGTAATTGAGTCCAGCCGCCCCCGCTTTTGAAAAGTATTTGCCCGCCTCAGAGCATCTTCCCAACTGTGCCGCAGCCTGAGCAAGTATAAGATACAAATCCTTGCTTTTATCCCCGAGTAATAACGCTTCTTTTGCCTTCACATAGCCTTGCGCAGGATTGCCCAGCATAAGATATACCCGGGCTATTTCTTCTTTGAGATATGGGTCGTCGGGGTCGTAGGTCTCCGCCACAACAAAGTTGGCAAGGGCGGAATGATAGTCGTTGCTCCACAGTTCGTCCAGAATTCCCGACACATAAAAGTCCAGAACCACTGGATTTTTGGCATCATAACAGTGTGCCGTTGCTGATGTTGCAAAAAGTATTAAAAGTGATATTTTGCCCAAAAGTTTCATCCGCTCAAAATAATCTGTGTTTCTTGGAAGTCAAGGGACGAATTTGTCGGAATATCTCTTGACAAATATTGCACAATTAGTATATCCTTTGTCGGCTGAGTCAAAAACGCAGGAGGTGGTCTATGGTTTCAGACGAGAAGGAATACAGGGCTGGCTCATATCCGGAGCCGGAAATTGTTGAGGAGGCGATACTTGTCGGCAGCAAGGCGCTGGAGAAGGCGCCAAAAATCTATCCGGTTCCCACAGGTATTGAGGGACTTGACGAACTGTTTTTCACCGTTGAGGTTGAGGATGGCAAGGTGATAAAAAAGCCCCTTGGCGGAATACCGGCATATTCGGTTTTCAACATAACGGGCGTGAGCGACACTGGGAAATCTCTTATGGTTGAGCAGTTTGCGGTAAAACAGGCGAGTGAGGGCAAGTCGGTTGCGTTTATAACCGTGGAGTCGCCGGCGAATTTTGTGGTCACGGCGCTCAAACTGCGTGCCGCCGCTATGGGATTTGACTTTTCTAAATTTGAGGACAATATAATTCTAATAGATGCCGCCTCACACTCTAAACTGCGGGAAAATATCCCCGATTTGCTGGCAACTCTGGCGTTTGTTATAAAAAATTACGGTGTGAAATTCACAGTTATAGATTCTGTCACCGGGCTGTTTGAGGCACGGGAAATGATGGCACGCACCGTGGTGCGCCGGCTTTTCAACTTTATGAAAAAGTGGTATCAGACGGCGCTTTTTGTCTCGCAGAAGCGCAGCGGACACGAGGAACTCACCGCCGAAGCCGCCGGAGGTTATGCCGTCGGACATATCGTTGATGGCAGTATGGTTCTGGCGAAGGAGTTGATTGATTCCTCATACAAAGCCAAACAATACGGCGCCAAAATCGGCGATGTCGTTCGGCTGTTCAGGGTTGACGGATGCCGTCTGAGCGGGCACGATATCCGCACACATTTTATGGAAATCACAGACACCGGACTGGTGAGAATTTTAGGTCCAGTGGGGGAATAAAAAAGGAGGTGAGATATGGTGGTAAAAATCACCGGAGCGGTGGTGAACGAATCCGAACTTGAGCAGACGGTCGCGCGGGTGTTTTTCAAGGCGATTGACCTTCTGGGCGGGATTTCAAACCTTGCGGAATACCGGGCGCTTACCTGGCTGCCGTCTCTGGCGAGAGCCTGCTATGCCCTGGTTCTTCGCGAGGAATATCTGAAGACCGAGGACGAAATCGCCCAGCGCCTCGGTTTGACGAAAAACACAGTTCGGGCGATTCTTCGCGCCGACCCACAGCAGGCGATGTATAAAATTGAGCATTTTGACGAACTCTCCGAGCAGGAGCGGAAAAATATCCGCGTCCACACCGCCGGCGGAATAGCGAAACTGGCATACAAATATGTCCGCGAGGGGCAGGATTCTCAGGTGCTTTTGGAGTTCGCCCGCGCTCTGGGGATGTCTATGGCGCAGGTGTGCGAGGCGCCGTGGGCTTATATTGTCCTCAAAAGAACCCGCGGACTCAAATACCCCGTTGAGTCGCCGGAGATTCTCAAGGAAAGACTTGCCGGCGTCTCCATAGCCGATATCCCCGCAGAGGAGGTCGTGGAGGGACTTGAGTATCCAATCAGAACCCCTGCCGTTCTGCTCCACGAGATAAAAGAATACCTTCAGATGAAGGGGAAATAGTTTTGTTCGGATATTCCTGCTGAGCCGGGGGTTTTTGCCCCCGGTTTTTTATTTATAGTTGTAATTTTTAGATGAGTGATAATTTAAAAGGAGCGAAATTGTGCAGAAAAACCGGCTTTGCCGCCGATAGAGGAGTTTGTGCGAGGGCGAAATATCCCGAAATCCGTGCTGGATGAGTTCTACGCCTACTGCAAGCGGCGAAGATTTGACCCGAAAAGGATGAACATACAGGACTTTTCGCTGTGGTATGAGTGGCACAAGGGACGCCAGAAAAACCGGCGATGGTGTGAAGGTTTTGAGCAAATTAGTTTTCTGGTTGAAAATGTAAGATGATTCTGGTATATTAAAATAAAAAGTTATCAGGAGGTAAATGATGAGAATTGCAATTTTTTTGTTTGTCCTTGTGGTGTTTATTCTCTCGCCTGCGGTAAGTTTTGCTGAACGAGATTCGCTGTGTATGTGCCTCGTTGATGAGTGGCATGCTCCGAGTCGGGCTACCGATGGAATGGCTATTTTTGGGAATTACTTGCTGTTTCCCCACGGCCCTCTTTACATTTTGCAAATAGAGAATTCGGG
>JAMOPH010000245.1 GCA_027064665.1 bacterium
AAAAATTATGACCGGTGCTCCTGTCCCGCCCGGCGCAGATATCGTCGTTATGGTTGAGGAAACCCAGCCGGTGGGGGAGAACCGGATAAAATTTGTCGGCGAAAACCCCCAGACTAATATCTACTTCCGTGGCTCCGATGTCCGCCGTGGCGATTTGCTTATCCCTGCCGGCACACGGATTTTCCCTCATCACATCCCGGTTCTGGCATCGGTGGGCAAACACAAGGTTGCGGTTTCCCGCAGACCGAAGGTTGGAATAATTGTCACCGGCGACGAGATTGTTGAGCCGGCAGAAACCCCCGCCGCCGGGCAAATTCGCAACACCAACGCTTATCTTTTGTGGGCGCAGACAGAAACTGTCGGCGGAATACCATCCTATTATGGCATCTCGCCCGATGAGCCCGAAAAATTCCGGGAGTTGCTGGCAAAATCCATTGCCGAAAACGACATAACGCTTGTCTCCGGCGGAGTTTCAATGGGGGAGTATGACATAGTTCCCGATGTGTTCAGGGCGCTCGGTCTTGAAATAAAGTTTGACCGGCTCGCTATAAAGCCCGGAAGACCCACCACCTTCGCCGTCTCCGATGATGCCGTTGCGTTCGGACTGCCCGGAAATCCGGTCTCCTCGTTTGTGGCGTTTGAGATTTTAGTCAAACCGTTTCTGTTCGCTATGATGGGGCATAAATACGAGCCGCTCAAAATCGTCGCTCCGCTTGGGGTGGAGTTTTCCCGAAGGATCGCCCGCAGAGACGAGCGAATCCCGGCCAAATTCGGCGATGACGGGCGGGTTTACCCCGTGGAATATCACGGTTCGGCGCACTTTCAGGCGCTCATCCACGCCGACGGGCTGATAATGATTCCCCGGGGCGTGCACAAAATCCCCGCCGGCGAAAAGGTGGAGGTTCATCTGATACGATGGAACTGATTGACAGATACGGGCGAAGGATAACCTATCTCCGCGTTTCTGTCACCGACAGGTGCAATCTTGCCTGCCGGTATTGTATGATTCCCGGGAGGGTGCGCTTTATCCCGCCGGAGAGACTGCTCACCGACGGGGAAATCTGTGAGTTTGTCAGAGTGGCTGTGTCTATGGGGATGAAAAAGGTCAGGCTGACCGGCGGCGAGCCCCTTGTCCGCCCGGGAATTGTGGCGCTGGTGGAAAAAATCGCCTCAATTGGCGGCATTGAGGATTTTGCTATGACCACCAACGGCATATTTCTGTCCCGGTATGCGCAGTCTCTGGCGGATGCCGGGCTGATGCGGGTCAATGTTAGCCTTGACACGCTTGATGCGGACAAATACCGCTGGATAACCCGCGGAGGAGACATCAAGGATGTTCTTGAGGGCATAAAAGCCGCAGAGCGTGCCGGTTTGACGCCGATAAAACTCAACTGTGTCGTTGACGATTTCACCACCCACTCCGACATTGAGGGCGTGAGGGAATTTGCCCGCCGCAACGGCTATATCGCCCGGTTCATCAGGCGGATGCGCTTTGAGACCGGCGAGTTCCACATAGTTCAGGGCGGCGACGGCGGAAACTGCCCTATATGCAATCGCCTGCGCCTGACTCCCGATGGCTTTATAAAACCGTGTCTTTTCAACGACATCAAATTTAGCATCCGTGAACTGGGATATGAGAGGGCTATAATAGAGGCGGTGAAAAACAAACCCCGTGCGGGGACATTTAGCAAAACGCACGAGTTCTATAATATAGGCGGATGAATCACATCTCTATCACAAAATCTGGAAGATAATGGTTCACATTAGATTGGTATATCATAAATCCTCTGCCGGGATTGTGCCACACAACTGAATATGCCGCATTGTCTATGTGAATTTTCCAGAAATACGGCGCCGGAAGGTCTATTAGACCCGCAATTAGTGGCTTTAGCACGGCACGATGTGTTACTATTGCCACCGTCTCGCCGGGGTACCGCTCAATTATTCTCATCACGCCCTCAACCGAGCGCCGCTGGACATCGGCAAGTTTCTCTCCGCCGGGAATTACCAACTTTTCGGGCTCTGTGCGCCAGAGATGATATTTCTCGGGGAATTTTTTCGCTATCTCGCTGTGCGGAACGCCCTCCCATTCGCCGAGGGAGATGTTTGTGAATCTTTCGTCAACAATCACCTCAATGCCGAACTTTTCTGCGACAGGTTTCGCCGTGTCCAGCGCCCGGGAAAGCGGACTTGAATAGATTGCCGAGATTTTTCCAATTTGTTTTGCCCTCTGGTAAAGGTGTTCCGCAAGTGCCTGCGCCTGTTTTATCCCCACCTCATTGAGAGGAAAATCCTGCCGCCCGCGGAAGATATTGTTCCTGTTGGCAACTGTCTCCCCGTGCCTGATTAGAATGAGTTTGGTTATGTTTTCGCCCATCGGTGCTCCCCGGTTATTTTTTAATCATCTCGCTGACATCAATCACCACGCGCCTGTTGACGCTTCGCCCCTCGGGCAGGTTGTTGTCGCCCACCAGAACTTTCTCAAATTTGCCGTTGCGGTACCGCTCAATGTAATACGGCTCCGATTCGCCCTTCCCAACGGCGGTCAGTGTGAGATTGTTCTCCTTCATCCACTGGTCAAGTTCAAAATCCGTCTCAAGGTTGAGCAGGAATTTCATAAGATTCCGCAGATATTTGAGTTCCTTTTCGGCGCGAAGTTGCGAGAGTTTGAGGTTGTAAACTTGGGTGCCAATTATGTCCGTGTGCCCGGTCAGTTGGACTTTCACCACATTGTCGGGAATCTGGGTTTTGTCAATAATCTCCCGTGCGAACTCCTCAAGGCGACTCTCCAGATACTTTGATGTGCTGACCGCCTCATCAAAGGTGAACTGCACCACGATGGACGACTCAAACCGCTTTTCCCATTCTTCAACGATGACCCATATCGGGTCGGAGAGGAAGTTGTATTTTCGCCCCATCTGGTCGGTAATCTCAAGGACGACCCGATATGTTCCCCGGGGGTCTATGAGGTTCCCGTTGTCATCGCGCCAGTCCCACACCACCTGCGACGGCGGGGGACCATCCCCGGCGGCAAAATGCCTCACCACCCTGCCGATATCCTCGTTCACCGCATAGATTTTATATGACCGCACATAGTCTGGGTTGTTCACCGAGATTATTATCAGATTTCTGCGGACATCGTCGGGGATTTTGAACTCCTTTGCCGCTTCAGCCTGTTCCACCGGCTGGAATATTATTTTTTCCGCAGAAAGCCAGATTCTCACCTTGGACTTTTTGCTCTTTTCGTCGGCGAGGGCGATTGGAATTCTCTCAAGTGGGCAGAACACCTGAAGGCGTGGCAGCAGATAGTTTCTCACAACATCAAGCGTGCGCAGCATAGACACGGGATTTTCATCCCGCCCCAAAACCCCCTCAACCAGAATGACGGCGCTGTGGTCGGAGCACAGCACTCCGGCGAGTTTCTGCGCTATAGTATCCAGTGTCGTCTTGATTTTGCCGGGTATATCTGCGGCATCCCCGCCAAGATTGAATTCATATACCATATGAGGAATGTCTTGGAATCGGGCAATCATCTCAACTCTGCGGTTCTCCTCCTGAATCATCCTCTTTTCCTTCGGCGGGATATTTGGTGTTCTGATGGGAATTCTTGGCTTTGTGGGGTCGTATTCGGACAGCGGAACTTTTATGATTGATGACGGCGGCACGCCGAATTTTATCAGTTTCCGGGCGACAGAGTCCATTCTGGCACTGGCGAGGGATGTGTCGTCGCCGTCGCTTTCGGGGTCTATGTATCCGCGAAGTTCCAGCACCACATCGGGGTTGAGTTGCATTCTCTCTGCGATGATTTGAAGGGTGGAGTCAAATCGTTGGGGCACCGCCGCCGATGCCGAATCAAAAAACACCAGCGGAACAATCGGCTCATCCTCACGAACGAAAGTCACAGTGGGAATTGTCAGAACCTGCAGAAGAGGGGAGACCGTGACATTGAGTTCCCCTAACACAATTATCTCGTGGACGAATCTGTTGTCCTCCTCGTTGCTCTCCTCAATTGTGCCGAAAATTCCGGGGAAATGGGAGCCGTCATCGTCGGCGGTGAAGACAAACTTGTAGGAGCCGGGTTCCGGCGGAAGCCACTCAAACTGTGCGAGATATTCTTTCCCGGGCTGAACGGGGGGAACCGCCTGCACCCCTATCTGTATTGTCTCGTTTGCGGATATGGCAAAAGCCGACACACTTGTGCTCTCTGACGGCACCTCGGAGGGATTCGTTATCGCCACGCTCACGAACATAGTGTCCAGATTCCAGATATCCGGCATTTCGCCGGGTTCTATTTTCAGATTGGTTTTAGGCGGCGGTGGTTTTTTGTGGCGTGGAATCAGAAGGTCAATTCCCAGACAGTGCGATGTCGCTCCCGCCGAGGCAACTTCCGTTGACGCCGTGTGATAATTCGCCTCATACTTTGTCCACAGTTTGCCCATCTGCACCGGGGCGGAAAAACTCACAGAGAGTGCACTGCGGAGATATCCCACCGAAAACCGCCAGTGCTTGTAGAACAGATTTATCCCGCCGCCGGGAAGAATTTTTTTTGTTGCGCCGGAGTATTCCACCCCCACCCACGGATAGAAGTTCCCGAGGGAGTAGTGCACAAGACCGAAAAATGATGCTGGAATCTGTCCGCTTTCGTCCCGGATGAGCGAGAGGTTGGGTTTATATATATTTTCGCCCCACAGGTTGAGGGATAAATTTCTGTATCCGAGGCGAATTCCGGCGTCAGCGAGGGGGGATATTTTTGATGTGATTTCGGCAAATACAGGGTCGCCGGGTTCGGTCTCGTGGAAATTCTGCGTGTTATACGCCACTCTCCAGACCCCCGGAGCAAACCACAGACCGCACATCAAATCCCCGACATACAGGTCCGGTGAGGAATAATACAGTTTCACCTTTTGAAAACTGGAGTATTTGTTCCCGATGTGCGAGATGTCCAGTCCAAATTGCCCCAGAGAATACTGCCCGGTGAAAACTCTCAATTTTGCATCATACAGGTTGCCCTCAACTCCCAAAAATGGTTTGCCAATTCGGGCGGAAATCATATACCCGAAATTCCACCCATACGGCACAGGCACAGGTGCCGTCGGGAAAACATGGAATTTGTCCTCCTGATACTGTGCACCAGCGCTCTCGATGAGAGCAACAAACAATACAATAAAGACGATTGTCCTTCGCCGGGGTCTCATTATCTTCTATGCCGCCTCACAATTTCGTATTCAAGAGTGACCCTTCGGTTAACAAATCTCCCTTCGGGATAATTGTTGTTTCCGATAAGCACATCTCTGAAATATCCCCTGTCCCATATACGAACCTTGTATGGTCTTGAGGAGCCGTATCCCTTGACCTCAATTGAGACATTGTGTTCTGCGAGCCACATATCAAGTTCTTTGTTGTCCTTGAGTTTGAGGAGAGCGATAAGCATCTGGCGCAGGTTGCGTTCCTCTCGTTTTGCCCGTTCCAGACTGAGCCTCTGGTTGACCGCAGGACTTCCAATAATATCTGTGTGTCCTCCAACGATAACTTTAAAGGTTTGCTTTTTTTGAACCGCTTTTTCAATAAAGTCCGAGGCAATCCTTTCAAGGCGCCCCTCAAGATATGGGGATTTCGGGAAAGTCCCGCCAAATGTGAAGTTAACAATAATGAGTTCCTGTCTCTTTTCCTGACGGGTGACATTTATCTTAACAGGGTCAGATTTGACCGCAAGCACCTGCCCCACATTGTCTTTGAGGTAAAGATATGCAAAGTAGTTTTTTTCAGGTTCAGGCGGCTCGCCGTCGTTGCCACGCCAATCCCAGGGAACTTCCGGAGGCGGAGTTCCGTGCCCGGCGGCAAGCAGCCGAAATTCGTTCATATCCTCATCCACAATTGCCAGATAGTAGGTGTCCACGCCGGCTTCAACCACAAGGTCCTCAAGGGTTATTTTGTTTTTCTCCCTTGCGGCTATCTGGAATCCCTGCGATGCCCTCGCGGTTCCCCGTGGTCTGAACACCACGGCATCGCCGCTCATAATGATGTTCACCATATCAGCGGAATCCGGCGCCGTGGCATACACCATCATCCTGTTTGCGGTCTGTTTGGAGACAATCTGCCCTGCGTAATTTCGCACTTTAACAGCCCTCTCAAACGCTCTGTCCCATCTGGCGCTGTCCTCCTTTGAACTCATACCGTGGAACAGAATGATAATATCTGGATTATCTTCTAACAATTTCTTGGTTAATCTCATTGAATTTTCTATTTCAAGTTTTCCCTCTGGCGGAATTTCCACCTCGCCCACGCGGTAATTGACACAACAAATGAGGATTGAATCAGGGAAATCTATGATTTCGGTGGTAATCTCAACTCGTCGGTTTTCCTCGGCTATCATTTTTTCAAATTTCCCGCCGGGTTTGCGGTTTTTCTTCCCGGCTCGTGGCTGTGTATAGTCGTATTCTGACGGGTCTTTCACAATTAACTGCCTTTCCGGCACACCTAAATTCATTAAATAGTGCTTAACTGCTTCCGCGCGTGCTCTGGCAAGATACTCAAGCCCCTCAAATTTGCCCTTTTCAGAGGGAACATCAACATACCCTTTGAGAACCAGCGCCACATTGGGGTTCCTGTTCAGTCGTCTGGCTATCTCCTGCATTGAACCAAAAAATCTTTCCGGAACTGTGGTGTCCGCCACATTGAAAAATACAAAGGGAACCATCGGCATCTCCTCGCGGATGTAGTTAATCTCCGCAAGTTTGAGCATAGTTTTGAGCAGTTGGGGTTTGTTCTCCTTCAGATGAGGGGGATGAAATACCGGCACCGTAAAGTGGGCTATGTTGTTCTCCTCGTTCACATCGGGAAGTTCACCCTTCCTGATTTTTCCCTCTTTGGATTTATCATCAACAGAGACATAGACATCGTATTTTCCCTTGTGGGGCGGTTTCCATTTGAACTCAAGAACCATTTTTTCCCCGCCGTCAAGTTCGGGGATTCTTCGGCGCTCAATAAGACCGTATGTGCTGTCCTCGTCGTAGTAGAAAGCCCGCACG
The DNA here is from genome assembly GCA_027064665.1 of bacterium. Classification (GTDB taxonomy): domain Bacteria; phylum UBP14; class UBA6098; order B30-G16; family B30-G16; genus JAMOPH01. The sequence goes on from JAMOPH010000245.1 coordinate 7,029, forward strand.
AAGAACTTTTTGGCTTTATCCTTCCCTTCGTTGGCAATCACCGCACGGATGGTCCCCACAGAATCCGGGCGCAAAACCTGAGGGATAGCCTGTAAACTGTCCTTATAAACCACAAGGTCAATCTGCTTCGGCGGCGGCACAGGGAATCCGTATATCACGCCGAATCTGTGGTGAGGGTGCCCAGAAATCTCGCCCTGCGGAATCACCAGGGCGTAGTCAAAGCCGATATTGTGCTTGGAGAGTGTGCGCACACCAAACCCAAGGTGAAGTGCGCCTTTTCCGCCCTCGCCGATATTCAGGCTGTATCCTCCCCGCAGAAGAATTTTCCCCTGCAGAAGTTTCCCCTCGGCGCCGAAGGCGAGTTTCATCGGGTCCTGAAGTGTTGCCGAACGAAGCGGAACCTCAAAATCCAGCGCCCCGATGACTTTGTCCTTATAGTTATACGAAAATCCTGCCCTTGCTTTCCTCGGAAGTGCGCCGGCGGCGGCACTGCCATCAATCGCTATGTTCGGCTCGTTGAGGTTTGACAGTTTCAGTCCGAAAGTCGCATTGTTCAGCCGCCCAAAAAGGCTCATCCCTCCGCCGAAGGTGATTTTACTCGTTCCGGTGCGCCAGAGAGGGTCATCCGGGTTGTCCCCTAAAAGCGTGTCGTAGGTGGCGTTGTCAAGATTGTATCCCACCCTGAAAAGGTCGGCGGTCAGCGCCAGACTCAAAAATCCATTTTTGCCCTTGAAGTTGACCAGTTTCCTGCCGAACGAAAGGGACAGTTTCATCTGGGAGAAAATATCGTGCATAAAATACGACCCGGCGACAGAATACGCAAAATGCTTGCCCGGCAGAGGCGCAAAGAAGAAATTGCTCTCCGATATTGAGCCCACATTAAGCCCGGCGAAGAATTTTGTGTATCCGGCGGAAAGTTGCATCCTTTTGAGTTGGAACAATCCAGCCGGGTTTGTCGCTGCGCCATAGGCGTCATCGGCGAGCCCAACCGACGCCCCACCCATACCGGTGCTCCGGATACTCTCCAACTGAACACCGCTCTGGGCGTATATCGCAAGAGCGATTAAAAATATTATTGCAATCCCTTTCCGCATAATCTATCTCCTTTTTTGTTATTTTCGCCTCATCTTGCGATAACTATTGTCCCACTGCATACATTTTTCCCGCCGTTTTCCACAGTGTAGATATATGCCCCTGCCGGCGCAGGGTTGCCACTTGTGTCTGTCCCGTCCCAGATTATTATCCCTTCGCCCTCAATCTGTTTTACTAATGCGCCGGAGAGGGTGAATATCTTTACAACGCTTTCGCCGGTCTCCCCGATTTTGAACTCCGCAAAGTCGTTGAATCCGTCGCCGTTGGGGGTGAATGTCCTTGGCGAGACCGAACAGCCCCCGCCGGTGAGCATAAACCAGAAACAGCATCCCTCCATAATGTTCGGCACGCCGTATCCGGTATTTCTGTCGGCGGCAAGCACGCAGACCTGTATGGTGTCGTAGTAATTCAGATGAATTCCGGCGTTTTCAATATCCAGCGCCGCAGTCTGCCCGTCGTATGTGACGGCGTAGTTGTCAAACGGGATGGCGAGGTCTCCGACCTGAAACACGATTGATGCCGGGTCCACGCCGGCGCCGTGGTCCTCAATATCCACAGTTATCCGGGCGACATCACCCGACACAACCCCCTTCGGCTGCGGATTTGAACACGCCGGCGGCGAAAAGTCGCAGATGAAATACGAATTCGTCTCGGTCATAAGACCCAGATTGTCAGTCAGTATAAACTCAAGGTTGACCGTGTCGCCGTCCTGCCAGTTGGCGGCGGGAGTGAATGTAAGTGTATCCCCTGAAAGCGAAATTTCCGGCGAGTCCACAGGGTATTCCCGCCCGTTGATGCGCACAACAATTCCGGACCGCTCAATGCCGTTTTCGGCAGAAATTTTCGCAACGATTTTCTGCGTGGGATTGTGGGTGAATGCGCCGTTTTCCGGCTCTATTATCTGCACCGACGGTCCCACGCCGGGGATGTTGAACTCCCAGCATAGTCTGTGGGAGTGCGGCGCACACAAATCCGGCATATCGCTGGCGGTTATGCACACCTCAACCTCGCCGAGGATATTTTCCGAAAGCGGCATAACGAGGGTGTCGCCGTGCCAGTTTATGTCCTCCGGAAGGTGGGGTGTGCTGTTGAACTCCACAATCACGCCACCCCGGTCAACTCCGCTGAAATCGTCATACACCAGCGCAACCACCGACGCCCCCGCAGGAACATTTTCCCCGGGCGGGGGATATATCGGCAGAATACTCGGCGCCGAGGCATCATACAGCACCGGCACAAAGACCGTATCATCAATTTTTATCCTTCCCGTGGTGTCCATTATGTTCCACACGGCGAGCGTGTTCACCCCGGAATTCAAAAAGTGCCCCGGCAGAAGGACCGCCGCCGTGTCGCCGCTGTGAGCGATGTCCACCGTATTTTCGCCCAGCGCTCCCATCAGTGAATCATAGGCAATCTCAAAATTGGCGTGGAAAACCGCCAGAACCTCAACCGATTCGCACGAAGAAATCCCCTGCGGCGCCACAAGTTCCCACCAGAATTCGGGGCGAACTATGTGGAACTCAAACGAGGTGTCCGTTGCGTTGGGGCAGGTGTAAGCCATATCGGATATGTGTATCGCCACCGAAAGGTTTTCGGTTTCGGGCAGTTCTGCGGCGGCGGTGTTGAAAATCACCGTGTCCCCGCTGATTGTTATGGACTCATCGCCGGCGGTGAAAAGGTCGCCGTTGACTATCAGCGAAAGAGTGCTCCAGTTCGGTCCAGCGGGGGAGTCGTTCACCACAAAGACCATCCGCTCCGGCACAGTTATCAGCGACGACTCCGGCGACGGCGAGATGCACCTTACAACCGGCGGCTGGCGGTCAAACACAATTACAAATGTGTCCTGCGAGTCAAATCCCAAACCATCCACGCCGTGGAGGATGAGTTCTGCGGTGTCCACTCCGCCCACAGCGATGCCAACAGTGTCGCCGGTCCATACTATTTCGGGCGCTGCGGCAGAAATTGTTTCCCCGTTCACCGAAATCCACGACTCGGAGCGGTCTATCCCGTCGGGGTCATACCACAGAATTTTGACGATTTGTGTATCGCATCCTGCCACCCGATTTTCCGGCGGGGAGATTATCTCCGCCGCGGGTCCGCTCTGCTGAACGACAAAACTGAGCACCGTGTCCGTTCGGTTGGGTGTGCAGTCGGAGATGTTATCGTATATTTCAGCCAGCACCTCAAGTCTGTCGCCGGTAAGTGTAGGCAGCCAGAACGCCGACGGCACAAAAATGTGAACTCCGTCAAATCCCATCCCGGAGCCATACCGCAGCGTTTCGCCGTTGCACACCACAAAACTTCGCTCGGCGGATATGCCGCTTATGTCATCCCGGCACTCAAACACTATGGACTCGCTTCCGGTGAGGGTGTCCGAGGACGGCGTGATGGAAAGAATTTCCGGCGGGGTTCTGTCAAGGGTCACAGACACCGATGTCCCCGCTCTTATCTCATTTCCCCACAGGTCCTTAATCCCGCCGATTGTTATCGGTATGGTGCCCTCAGGGAGATGTTCTGCGGCGGTGTTGAGTATCAGTGTATCGCCTACAAGGCGCAGTTCCGGCGAGCCGACGCGATATATTTCGCTTCCGACCTCTGCCCACGCAGAGTCGGCGCTGATTCCGTTGTCATCCTCAATCAGCATCACCACATTCAGGGTGTCGCAGGAAGAGGCTCCCTCCGGCTCAAGAAGCACAATCTCCGGCGGAGTTCTGGGAATTTCCATTGAGAGGACCAGCGAATCAACGATGTTGGGACCGCACAGGGTCGCCCTGTCCTGCGCAATTATCCACAGGGCAAGGTGCTCACTGTGGGAGAAATCCATCCCGATATCCGCCAGAACCACCGTCAGGTTCGTTCCGTCAAATGTTAT
>JAMOPH010000246.1 GCA_027064665.1 bacterium
ACAGGTTTAAGGATTGGTTTGAAACACTTGCTAAAATTGTGACCTCATCGCTGACGGTGTATTATCTAATTGAGAGGCTGACAAGATGAGCGATAAGGTGGAATATACTATATTTGATGCCCTTGAACATATTGGAAAGAGGATTCGTTTGGTGGTATTTTTGCCTCTTGCGGCGGGGATTATCGCCGTTGTTGTCGGTTTTGTGATGCCAAAGTGGTATAGGGCAGAATCTGAGGTTCTGCCGCAGTATTCCCCCGGAGGAGGTGTTGGCGCTCTTAGTGGTATAGTAGGAGGGATAATCGGTCTCGGTGGTGAGGGTAGTTTCAACCTGCCGTTTATGACTTCCCCCTCGGATTTGTGGGGTGCAATGGTGAAATCCACAGGAATTGCCGATTCTATTATAAATAAGTTTGATTTAATGAACAAATACAAAGCAAAAAATATGTATTATGCCAGGAAATACTATAAAAAACATCTCTATGTGGACATTTCGCAGGAGGGAATACTGACAATAGGCTACGAGGATAAATCTCCGGATACCTCGGCGATGATTACCAACGAGATAGTTGCGCTTTTGGACAGAACTCTTCAGAGAGTTCATACCACCACAGCCCGCCGGACGAAAAAGTTTTTGGAGGACCAAATTGCAAAATGCGAGGAGGAGCTTGCCCGTGCTGAGCAGAATCTAATAGATTTCCAGAAAAAGCATAAGGCTATATCGCTGAAGGACCAGGCGAGGGTCGCCGTGGAGAATGTCGCTCAACTTTACGCTCAACTCACTCTCCTTGAAATTCAGGTCAACTCTATGCTCAACGAGGGGGTCTCATATTCACCGGAACTTGACCAACTCCGTGCCCAGAGCAGGGAAATCCGGCGCAAAATCGCAGAAATTGAATCCCGGGGAGATTCACTGATTCTGGGAATTCCCCTTGATGAGTATCCAGATTTGGTTATGGAATACGCCCGGCTTTACAGGGACCTCAAGGTTCAGGAGATAGTCTATGAGGTCCTCAAACAGCAGTATGAGCAGGCGAAAATTGAGGAACAGCGCAGTGTTCCGGCGCTTCACATCATCACCCGGGCGGAACCCCCACAGAAAAAATACCGCCCCAAAAAGGCTCTGATGGGAGTTGTCACCGCAATCTCGGTCTTTCTCTTAACACTTGTCTGGGTGCTTGTTGAGGGTTATCTTCAAAAACTCAAATCTGTCAACCCGGAAAGGTATCGCCAGATCAGCGCCCTGTGGCGCTTCGGAAGGTGACTTTTGATGCCCCATCCTCTCCGGCGTTTACAAGCATTGTCCGTTCTGCTGGGTGCTCAATGAGATTGGATTTCCTGCTATTTGCTACCTTATGAGCACGACTTTCCTTGCGGCGGTTTCCCCCTCCGGCGTGGAGACTTTGAGCAGATATACCCCTGCGGGCATATTTTCTGCTCTCCACAGCAGGGATGAGGTCTCTGTTGTCTGCGATAGCACCAGACCGCCCCGCAGGTCGTATATTTCTATGCGGGAACCTCTCGGCGCACGGATTTCGCAGACATCGTTGAACGGATTTGGCGAAACCGATATCTCCATCCTGCACGGCGCAGAGGAACCTATCCCGGCAAAGCCCTCGTCAAAGAAAGTGATGCAGCGTTCAAGAAAGTCTGTGAATTCTTCGTCGGGCAGGCGCTCCGCCGGGAAACCCAGAACTATTGACCTGCCGACATCGTCCTTGGCAACTCCGGCTCCGGCGCCATCGGGATAGACGAACACTGTCCGCCCGCCCTCCTGAGCAGTGTATGTCTCGGCAAAATCTATCTCTTCCAATTCCCCGTAAAATCCGAGGAAAATGTGCGAGGTGGTTCCCCGAACGGCGGAGAAATCCCCGGCAAAGCCCTCATAGTGCGCACCAAGGGCATCCCGGAAGAACAGAAACGCCTCCTGGTTGGCATAGCCAATCCCTGCGCCGGAAAGAAGCACTTTCCCGCCGCCGAGGATATAGTTTTCCAGCGCAATTCTCTCGTCGCCGGCGATGTTTTCGGCGGTGTCCTCCCCACAGAACCAGATAACA
>JAMOPH010000247.1 GCA_027064665.1 bacterium
AAGTTAATTAGCACCACTCAATGATATATCTTCCAAACATACATAGCAAAATATAAACAACCCTATACCATTACTGACCCTGATTCTCCCCTTTGCTTAAAAATTAAAGCAAAACTCTGAAAAAAAATAGCAATCCCACCGCCAAAATAATTCCTTGACACACCCCCGACCACAGTTATCTTGTTATAAATTTCACTAAAACCAAAAGATGGGAGGCAGTATGTCCGAGGAAAAACTGACCCGCGAGGAACTGATTAAAAAGGCGGAAAAGCCCGGTCGCGATGCGATGATTTTGCATCCGTATTACCGCGGCAAGGTTCAGGTCACCGCCAAGTGCGTGGTGCGGAATATGGATGATTTCGCCATCTGGTATACCCCTGGAGTTGCCAAGCCGTGCCTGGCAATCAAGGAAGACCCTCTGGCTGTGTTTGAGCACACCAACAAGGGCAATTTTGTGGCGGTGGTCTCGGACGGCACAAGGGTTCTGGGTCTGGGAGACATCGGACCGGAGGCTGCCCTGCCGGTGATGGAGGGCAAGGCGCTTTTGTTCAAATACCTCGGCGGCGTGGATGCCTTCCCAATCTGTGTGGACACCAAAGACCCCGACGAATTGATTGATTTCGTCCTCAAACTTCAGCCGTCCTTCGGTGGAGTTAACCTTGAGGACATCTCCCAGCCGAAATGCTTTTATATTCTGGATGAACTTCGCAAGCGCGCCCACATCCCCATCTGGCACGACGACCAGCAGGGAACCGCTGCGGTCACTGTCGCGGGGCTGATTAACGCGGTCAAACTGGTGAACAAAAAACTTTCGGAGATCAAGATTGCAATGGTGGGCGCCGGCGCGGCTAACATAAGAATAGCCCACCAACTGTTCCTGGCGGGGGTGAAACCTGAAAATATAATAATGGTGGATTCCAAGGGCACTCTCCACACCGAGCGCGAGGACGCCGAAATTCTGGCGACAAAGTATAAGGAAAAATGGGAACTTGCCCAGATAACCAACCCGCAGAAGATCCGCGGCGGAATCCCCGAGGCGATGAAGGATGCCGATGTGCTGATTGCTCTGTCCAAGCCAGGTCCGGGAGTGATTGAGCCCGAATGGATTAAATTGATGGCAAAGGACCCGATTGTGTTCACCTGTGCGAACCCGGTTCCGGAAATTTATCCGTGGGACGCCAAAGCCGCCGGCGCAAAAATTGTCGCCACCGGAAGAAGCGATTTCCCCAACCAGGTGAACAATTCTCTGGGATTCCCCGGTATTTTCCGCGGTGCACTTGATGTCCGCGCCAAAACCATCACCGATGAGATGTGCCTTGCCGCCGCACAGGAGTTAGCAAAGGTCGCCGAGGACAATGGACTTCGCGAGGATTATATTATCCCCACTATGGAGGAATGGGAGGTTTTCCCGCGTGAGGCTGTGGCTGTCGCTCTCAAGGCGATCGAACAGGGTGTGGCAAGAGTCAAGCGCACCCGCGAGGAACTTATGAAAATGGCGGAGGACACAATCCGCAACGCGCGGGAAACAGTGCAACTTCTTATGCGAGAAAAACTTATTCCACCGGCACCGAAAACAGAATAACGAAACATTCTGTCATTACATTCGGGGGACTGGTATCCATTGCCGGTCCCCCACAAACAACTAACAGGGGGAGTTTATGGGCGAATACCTTGGACCAACTCCGCTGGCGACAGTGGAGAGGTTGTCGGTTTACCTCAGAACTCTTGAGGAGGCGAAAAACGAGGGGTTTGAGTATATATCTTCCGAGGAGATAGGGCGGCGGAACGGGTTTACCTCTGCCCAGGTGCGCAAAGACCTTTCCTGCTTTGGAAACTTTGGCAAAAAGGGCAAGGGATATCACATTGACACTCTGATAGGGCGGATCAGAAAAATTTTAGGGCTTGACCGCAGATGGAATGTGGCACTGATGGGCCTGGGCAATCTTGGTGAAGCGCTGGTTCACTATCAGGGGTTCAAAAAATCCGGGTTTGACATAGTGGCGATATTTGACATTGACCCTAAAAAGATTGGGAAAAAATATGAGGGTATT
>JAMOPH010000248.1 GCA_027064665.1 bacterium
GTTGACAACAAACCCACCTACACTGTGTCAATTATGCCCTATGAGTTCCCCGGCGACACCGCCTCGGTGGAAAAATTAGCCGAACTTTTAGACCTTGACCCCGAATATATATGGCAGAAATACCAGAAGACCCGCGAGATTAAGTATCTGCCCATAAGGATAAAGTCCCGGGTTGACGAGAGGGTGGTCAGTTATTTAGCGGAACATTCCGGGGAGTATCCCGGCGTGATATATCAGGTGGTTCCTACGAGGCGGTATCCCTATGGTAAGGTTGCGCCGCACATTCTGGGCTATGTGGGCGAGGTGAGTGCGGCGGAACTTCGCCAGCGGTATAAGGAGGGCATCAAAGCCGGCGATATGGTCGGCAAGCAGGGCGTGGAAAGATACTTTGACAATCTTCTGCGCGGGCGCGATGGCGCAAAGTTTCTTGAGGTCCGCGCCAACGGTGAGGTCGTCGGTCCCGTGCGCGACAGGAAGGATATCCCGCCCGAAAACGGCGCCGATTTGACCCTGACAATTGACCTTGATATCCAGCGGTATCTTGAGTATCTGGCGGGGTTTTTTGACCGCGGCGCAATTGTGGTGATGAACCCGAACAACGGCGAGATTCTGGGGGCGGTTTCCACGCCCGATTTTGACAACACGGTTTTCGCCGGACCCATAACCGATTCGCTCTGGCGTGCGCTCAACGACCCGAAAACTCATCCGATGCTGTGCCGATGGTATCAGGGGACATATCCGCCGGCGTCGCCGCTGAAACTTATGGCTGCCGCCGCCGCAGTTGACGAGAACATCGCCAACGGATATACCAAAATGGAATACCCCTGCACCGGCGCTATGCTTTTCGGGGACAGATACTTTTTCTGCTGGCTGCGCTCGGGGCACGGTTATCTGAATATGTTTGAGGCTATCGCTCAGTCGTGCGACATCTACTTTTATCAGGTGGGGGCGAAACTCGGTCTGGACAAATGGTCGGAGTATGCGAGGGAGTGTTTTTTCGGCAAGCCCACCGGAGTTGAACTTCCCCACGAGGCGGCCGGACTCGTTCCTGACAGGGATTACTACAATCGCCGCTATGGTCGCCGGGGATGGGGCGCCGGCGTTGTGCTCAATCTCGTGATAGGGCAGGGGGAGGTGCTTGTCACTCCGCTGCAGATGGCTCAATTTGTCGCCGCAATCGCCAACGGCGGCACAGTCTGGAAGCCCACGATTGTCCTTTCGGCAAAGCCGCCCCTCAGACACGAGTTGAAATTTCTTCCCCAAAAGCGCGGGGAACTGCCGTTCTCTCCGGAGGCAATCAAAACGGTGGTTGAGGGGATGGTGCGCACCTGCAATGAGGAATGGGCTACCGGCTACGGCGCCCATATGGACGACATAACTGTCGCCGGCAAAACCGGAACCGCTCAGAATCCTCACGGTCCGGACCACGCCTGGTTTGTCTCGTTCGCCCCCGCCGAAAAGCCCGAGGTGGTGATGGTCATCTTGGTTGAGGCGGGAGGTTCAGGCGGTTCCTGGGCGTGGATGGCTCGCGCATTTTACGACTATTATTTCCACTACTGGAAATTTGAACATCGAAGAACTTAGCCTCTCAGGCGGTTGTCATCCGCGAAACCCTGCGGCTCCCGTCAAATCCTGTCAGTCTTCCTATCTTTGGGATGGCGGGGTCTCTCCCCCACACTGCTGGCGAGATTAGTGATATATCGTGATACATCCGTCTATGGTGTAGGCAGAATCCAAAGTTATTGTGACTGTTGCCTCATCGGCCCAGGTCAAGCCGGAGATTTCAAAGAATACCGAGTCGCAATCGGGGGTGTAGCATATTGAGGAGACATATGCGCTTGCGCTTGAGAGAGGATATGGCGGGTTAACTCCGTCGTTGATAGTGAAATACACCCCGTTGGTGTCTATTGTTGTGGAGTCAGTCCACAGGACGATTTGCATAACCTGCCCAGCACAGGAGGAATATGAGAAACACGGGGTTGGACACAGCCACATCGCCCTGATTGACTCGCACTCGCAGGGTATGGGATACACTTTCACCCAGACGGAGTCCACCAGAGGCGAGAGGTCTGTTGTGGAGCCGGTGCGGGTTATGATAATCCTGTATTGGACCCAGAGGGTGTCCGTCGGTGTATGGACCTCTCCGACCAGTCCGCCGGAGGAGGAGGTGTGATACGGCTGGCTAACTGGCGATGACCATCCCGCAGACTGACAATCGGTGAGGGTCCGCCCAACTCTGCCGGATACCTCAATCGTGTATTCCGGAATTTCGCACCCCTCCCAGAACAAAGAGCAGGCAACACAGGTGTCGTTCGGCAATGGAATTCCCAGAATCGCCGAATGCAGTGAGCCGGCGGCGACATAGGTAAACATTTGGTTCTCGTAAATCCTTAGTTCTTGGGCTCCCAGTCCGTTGTCAAAAGTGACAATCAGGTCTATATCTGCGTCGCCGGAGCAAATGCCCCTGTCCATATTGTAGGGATAGACCCAGTGAGAGGCAAAATGAGTTGAATCTATAGTCCCGGGGATATTGTCTATGGGGTATAGTGTGAAATCTGTATATCCGGTGCCGGTGCGGCGGAAATATCCCACGCTGTCGCAGGTGCCGACGATGTCTGCCATACCGTCGTTGTCCATATCAAACATAATTGCGCCGTCGCCGTAAGCACTGTTGGGGTCGTTCACCAGAAAGTGATACGAGAACACATCGCCCGGGTCGCTCTGGATCAGGAAAAAATATCCGGGAGAGGCGAGGCTGTTGTCCGCCACAGCAACCACCAAATCCTGGTCGCCGTCATCATCAAAGTCGTTTGCCCAAAGACCATCGTGCCCCATATTCGTGCTGGCGGCGTCAATATAATGGGAGTACGCGTACGAGAAACTCCTCGCCGGTCCCTGAAGAACTATTATTAGAGAATCATCTGTGAAACCAAACAGACCACCAGCAATTTTTTCGTAGGCTACATCTAAAAATCCGTCCGTTGGGTCCGGGTCGAAAAACACCGCCCGCCAGAACTGTCCATCACCCGAGGAGAAGGATGAAAGAACTATAGATGAGGAAGCATCAAAATAGTCCGGTCCAGTGCCGGTGTTCCAATAAATTGTGCAGTAGGTGCTGGTGCTGAAAAAGTCCGATTCAACCTCGGTGACCAGGATATCTTTCCAGCCGTCTCCGTCGGCGTCGGCGACATCGTAATACCACCCGGAATACTGCATTGCTGAGGTGGTATAGATTGTGTGGCGGGTCCATCCGCCGCCGGAACCGTCATTTTCAAACCAGTTGAGTCCTAAGTCATCCCCGGCGACGATATCAATATCGCCGTCGTTGTCAATATCCGCCGGGAATGCCCCGGCGACCCTGTCAACAGCGGTGTAAGTATAGATATCGTGGCGAGTGTAAGCCCATCCCGTTGCCGGTCCCTCATACCAGACAACATATCCCGTGGAGGCGTCGGCATTGTCCGACCAGTTGGCAACGATGTCAATGTATCCGTCGCCGTTTATATCCGCCGGGCGAACGCACCAGTTGAAGGTCCCAATTTCCGGGGCACTCTCTATGGTGTGAGGGACCCAGTTGGTGTAGTCATAACTTGCCGGGTCAGCCAGAAGCATAAGAGGAACGGTTATATAGTTTATCCCCCCGGCGGCGGAAAATCTGAATCCCCATTGGTCGGTGGTGTCGGTCAGCCCGGGTCCGGAATGCCAATCGCTTTGGGTTCTTGTCACAGGCCACTGTCCCCAGCACACAACAACCAAAATTACTGCTGATGAGATACCGACACAAAATCTCATAAATCCCCCCACCTGCCGTCGCTTGCCCCGAGAAAGTTTATCTCATAGACTGCGGCGGAATTTCCTCTTTGGTGGCTTTGCCCGCCCCCTCTTTTTCCATATAGAACTCAATCACCACACGGCGGTTGATGGTTCTTCCCTCGGGAAGTTTGTTATCGCCGATGAGTTTTTTCACAAGTCTGCCGTTCTCCCACTTGGTTATAATATAAGGTTTCGTATCGGCGTAACCCTTATAAGTGAGGGTTGTGTTGTGCTGGCGAAGCCATTTGTCCAAAGATGCCTGGTCAGGAAGTCCCAGAAGATATACCAGATACTGCCGCAGATTGTTATACTCCTTCTGGGCACGGAATATTGAAAGTTCCCGGTTCCTGAAGTCCATCCCGATGATGTCTGTGTGTCCGCCGACCTCCGCTATAAGTTTTTTCTTCGGTTCCAGCGCCTTCTCTATGAACTTGCGGGCGATGTATTCCACACGGGATTCAAGGAATTTTGACTCGGAAGTCTTTTCGTCAAACACAAACTGCACAATGATAAGGGTCTCTATTTCCTGCTCACGCTTGGTCACATTGACAGATATCGGTTCGGACTTTGTGGTAAATTCCTGCCCCAGACGGTCTTTGATGTAGAGGCGGACATAGTATTTCTTTTTCGGGTTAATCAGGTTTCCGTTTTCGTCGCGCCAGTCCCACGGCACACCGGATGGGATTGAGCCGTGTCCGCGGGCGAGCACACGGAACACTTTTCCGTCCTCGTCAACTATGTCAACCTCATAACTGTCAACACCTGCCTCCACATGGGATGTGATTTTCACAAAGTTGGTCTGGTCTTCCTGAAGTTCGTAGTCCTTTGCAGCCCATTTGCCCTCCATAGGTCGGAAAATCAAACTTTCGCCCGAAATTCCTATCACAGCCTTACCCCGGTCGGCGTAGGTGTCGGTGTTGCCGCGAATAAATATCCTGCGGGAGAACCTTTTGACAAAGTCCTCACCCAGAATTTCCCCAAGTGCCTTTTTGATGTTATACGCCCTGTCAAAGGCGAGTTTGAGCGGATTTTTCTCATCCTTGGTGACATAGCCATCAATCAGGAAAATAACCTCGGGATTGCGCTCCATTACCCTGCGAATTTTTTCCGCCTCCCCTTTGAGGACATTCAGGGCATTGGGGGCGAGTTTCGCCGAGTTCTTATCAAAGAACACCACAGGTTCCCAGTCCTGGAATCCCTCAACATAGGTCTTTATCTCCACGCGGCGGTTTTCCGCCTCAACCAACGGACGGTCCTCGGGCAGAGCCTTCTCGCTTTCGCCGGCGCGGTGGAACGAGGGATCATAGGTCTGGATGTCGGCTATGTGGATCTGGTCCCGGATTTCCGGATACCGATTTATGAGAACCGACCTGACCGCCTTTGCCCGGTTGAGCGCCAACTTCTCCCCAAACTCGGGTATATCGCCATCGGATTCGGGATTATAATACCCATACAGGACAATGTGTATATCTGGGTTTTTGCGTAGTCTTTCCGAAATTGTCTGCAGAACACGGTGGAATCTCTCGTCAACCCTGTGCGACATCGGGTCAAAGAAGATGACCGGCACCATTGGCTCTTCCTCGCGCACGAGGGTGACCTGAGAAATCTGCAGGGAATTTTCCACCGGAGTAACCGTGCCCTCGGGCAGCGGGAACACCGTGAACTCAACAAATCCCGTGTTGTTCCCCTCGTCAATCTCGTCTATTGAGCCGTGAACCTTGGGGATTGAGATTCCGTCATCGTCAACCGAGGCGAAGAACTGATAGTGTCCTTTCTTCGATGCCGTCCATTCCCACTGGATTTCGGTCTTTTCGCCGGGCTCAAGTTTTTCGGTGATAGTTTTTACCGGCGCTGCCAGAACCCAGCCCTGCTCGGGGTCCTCATAGTAAAGGGTAACCTTGAATTTGTTCACCGGGCGCTCGCCCAGATTTTCCACCACGGCTTTTATGGTGATGGGCTCGCCGATTATGGCGTTTTTGGGATACACGCTCATATTCTCGGTGCGCAGTGCGAGGTCAAACAGAGGTTTCGGCGGCGGCAGAAATCTGAGTGTCGCTGAAAGTTTGTGGCTTGTGGCACCGGTAAGCCTTATGTCCGACAGGGGATACACAAAGGCGTAATCCACCTGAAGGTCCAGCGTTTTGCGGGAGCGGTAGGTGAACCCGAAGGCGAATTCCTCCGGGTTGAACCCTGTCCTCAGCCCGACATTTTTGCCCTTGAACCAGTATTCCACGCCTAAATGGGGGCGGATTATCGCCTTGCCGTTGACCTTGTCATTCAAATAGCGGATATCTACCACTGGAAGAATCTGGTCCCGAATCCAGTATGACGCCCCAACCCTTACGCTGAGCGGTTCTGCGCCGTCGGGTCCTATCCCCTGAAAGGACATATCCGGCTGGGTGATGTTTGCCGCCATAAACCCCACGGAAAGTTTTTTGTTGGGGCGATACATAAAGCCGACATCGGCGGTAAAGCCCATTTTGTTCCAGCCATACCTTGCGAAGAACGGGTCCTCGGTTGGATTGACAATTCCATTTGCCTCGTCGCCGGGCTGCGGCTCATAACTGATATTTGACCTTACCACCTCGTTGCGCAGGATTTTGACATTGAACCCCAGCGAGAATTTCCTGCCGATCTTGTGTCCGTAGCCGATTGCTATTCTGGTTTCCCACCATCTTTCGCTGAAAAGTTGGGTCACGGAAATCCCCGCAGAACCCAACTTGTCCCAGTGGTGGATGTAGGACAAAAATCCCTGCCCGATTGCGTCGTTGTCAATTCCCCAATACAGGCGAGAGAACATCCCTGTGAAAGTCCTTTCCTTGAAGAAATCCATTCCGGCGGGGTTCCAAAGTTGGGCGTAGCCATCATCGGCGATTGAGACGAACGCACGCCCCATCCCAAGCGCACGGGCACCATAGTCGTCCTCAACCCCGGTTCCCCACACAAACCCCAAAGCCAAACCCAATGCCAAAATAACCCAGAGTTTGCGCATATCCAAAGCCTCCGTTTTGTTCACCTATCGTTTTCAATTATAAAGATTTTTTCTCCCGTTGGCAAGTTTTTTCAGGTGAAATATGAGCAAAATTTTTCAAAAAATTTTTTGTGAAGTGTGCAAAAAATTCTTGCGTTGAACCAGAGCAGAGGGTATAATATTTAAAGACATTGTGGTTAAAAAATTAAGCAACAAGAAAGAAGTTCGTGTATGAGACCATTGCTAAAACCCACCACTTAATTTCAAAACCCAGAACAAAATTTCAAGGAGGTGTTGGTTATGTCAGGGAAAACTGTCCTGTGGATAGACGATGAGATTGACCAGTTGAGGGCGCACATAAAATTTCTGGAGAAAAGGGGATACAAGGTTCTGGTGGCATCCTCTGCGCCGGACGGGATTGATTTAATCAAAATCTCTTCGCCCGATGTGGTGCTTTTAGACGAGATGATGCCCGGTATGGATGGTCTTTCGGCGATAGAAAAAATCCGGGAGATTGACAAATACATCCCCATCATTATGGTGACCAAGAGCGAGGAAGAAAACATTATGGAGGAGGCTATCGGGCGCCAGATCGCCGATTATATCGTCAAGCCCGTTAATCCCCTGCAGATTTTGACCTCGCTGAAAAAACTTTTTGACTCCGAACGGATTGTCGCCGAAAGGCTCACCCGGGACTACACGCAGGAATATCAGGAGATATACGAAAAACTTTCCCCACGGATGTCCCCGGAGGACTGGCTTGAGATTGGCAGGTGGCTTGCCGAGTGGGATGTTATGTTTGACCAGCGCCCCGACCTTGCCCTCGGCGAGACCCACAAGGAATTCCGCAGGGAGGTCAACGCCGAATACTCACGATACATAATTGACAACTATGTTGACTGGATTCACAAACCCTCATCGGAGCGCCCGACCCTCTCGGTGGATGTGTTCAAAAAGTATGTGGTTCCCCATCTGCGGAACCAGAAGCGGGTGATGTTTGTGGTCATTGACTGTATGCGCTACGACCAGTGGCTCACCGTTGAGAATATGCTGACGGATTACTTCAATCTGAAGACCGACCTGTATTTTTCAATTCTGCCCTCGGCGACGCCCTACGCCCGCAATGCGCTGTTTTCCGGTCTTTTCCCGAGGGAACTGCAGAAGGCATACCCCAAAATCTGGGAGAAGGGTCAGGAGGACCCCGGCTCTCACAACCGCTACGAACACGAACTTATGGACCGCCAACTTGACCGCCTCGGAATAACTTTGCCCGGCGACACAAAATACATCAAGGTTCTTGACCCGGAGGAGGGGGAATCTCTGGTGCGCCGTCTGGATACTTTCACTCAGGCGCCGCTTTCTGCGGTGGTGGTCAATTTCCTTGATATTCTGGCGCACTCCCGGGCGGCATCCGATATCCTGAAAGAACTCTCCCCCGATGAGCGTGGATACCGTGCGGTTATGCGGGCGTGGTTCCCGAATTCCTCACTGTTTGAGGCGCTTCGCCACGCCAGCAGAGAAAAGGATTTGGTCATTGTGCTGACCACCGACCACGGAAGCATAATCGGGCGCAAGGGCATCAAAGCCTACGGCAAACGGGATACCTCCACAAACCTCCGCTACAAATACGGCGACAACCTCAATGTGGACAAAAAGGGAGGGATTCTAATTAAAAACCCCGAGGAGTGGAAACTTCCCATATTCGGCGTGACGACAAACTATATAATCGCCAAGGAAGACTACTATTTAGTGTATCCCACCAACTTCAACGAATACGAAAAGCAATATAGAAATTCCATCCTCCACGGCGGAATCTCTGTAGAGGAGATGATAATCCCGGTGGTGACTATGATGAGCGACTGATTTTTTGGAAAGAACAAATCATATGCCGGGGGAAAATCCCCCGGTTTTTTATTCGTAGGTGCTTATGTGGGCATCCGGCGGAATTTTGAAGTCAATAATCTCTGCCGGCGCACGGGAAAGCGCCTCCGGCGATGATAGTATGATAATTTCCCTTGATTTTCCTGTGGTAGTGTTTGTTACATTTTCAATGTGCGTGGGTAGATAAAATGTGTCGGCTATCTGCTTGTAGTCGCCGTAATTGTTTACCGCTAATGTCTCGCCGTCCTCGCTGAAAAATACCAGTTTGCTCAAAAGTCCATTTTCCTTTATCACTTTGATTCGCACCAGAGGTTCCTTTTTCTTTTTCGGCTTCTCCCAGAACGATATTTCTTTCTCGGCGATAGTGTATTTATTAAGCAATTTTAAGCCAATTCCTTCAAAAGTATTTTCAATTGCTCCTTTCCCGAGATTTGATAGCCACGAAGTTGAAATCGGCGATGGATTTTTATACACAAAAGCCTCTTTCGTGTCTGGATAATATATTATTGTTTCATCAGTTGATACGCGCATAATTTGATTCACCGGCTGGGTGATGTGAATATGAGTTAAGGCGGGAAAGACGATATAAATTTCTCCCCGGGCGGTGTCAGCCGAGCGCCCGTCGTCAAGGATGTGGAAAAAGCCCGCCTGGATGGCGTTCATATCCCCGGCGGGCAAAAGCGCCAGCATCGCTATGAATTGCACGATACTTGTCATTGTGCCCTTCGCCGAATTATTCTGTGGAAACACTCCCAAAAAAGTCGTTATTCCCTTCTTTCGTCCTCGTATAACTCCAGAGCATCAAGGACATAGGGGATATACTCATACACTATCCCCCCGCCGATTGCCACTGCCTGTGCGGCGGCATCAAGGATTTCCTCACGGGTCGCCCCGGCGTGTATGCACGCCTGAGTGTGCTGGTATATGCACGACTCACATCGGGCGTAAACCACTATGCTCAACTGGATAAGTTCCTTGTATTTTGCCGGAATCGCCGATTTCTGCTTTGTCGCCCGCCAGAAATCCATAAATGGCTTTGCAATTTCGGGAACCTCTTTCCTGAACCTGCCGAGCCCCCTGCTGATAAATTTTTTTCGCTTTTCGGCAAACTGTGCCTGTTCGCTCTTTTCCTCCATTTTTCGCTCCCTGTTCTGTGAAAATCACTAAAAATATTTCTTTATCCCTGTCCGGTCAAATGTAGATTTCGTTAACATTTTCTCTTGATGAAAAGAGTTTTCGGGGACATAGGGCGCAGGGTTGTAATCGCCGCTCCGATGGCGGGATACACCGACCGGGTGTTCCGCAGATTCGCCCGCAAGTTCGGCGCAGACCTGACATTTACCGAGATGGTCTCCGCCGAGGGGCTGGTTCACTCCACCAAGATGACCCTCAAATACATAGAGTATTCCCCGGATGAAGCCCCGATAGGGATTCAGTTTTTCTCCGCCAGTCCGGAGTATATGCGGCAGGCGGCGTCTATGGTGAAAAATATGGGATTTTCGGTGATTGACATAAATATGGGCTGTCCTGTGCGCAAGGTGATGAAAAAGGGCGCCGGCGCCGCACTGCTGGCAAACCCCGCCGTTGCCCTGAAGGTCGTTGAGGCGGCAAAAAGTGCAGGACTGCCCGTCTCCGTCAAAATCCGGTGCGGCGTCAAATCCTGCGCGGAGTGGAAAAGCATTAAAAGATTTGTCGCCGAGTTGGAGAAAATCGGAATAGAGTTTCTGACGATTCATCCCCGGTCGGCGGCGCAGATGTATTCCGGCGAAAGCGACTGGAGAATAATCCGGGATGCGGTGCAAAGTTTTTCCCTGCCCATAATCGGCAGTGGCGACCTTTTAGATATTGACGCCGTCCGTGAGCGGGTTGAGTTCGCCGCCCCCGCCGGCGTGATGATTGCCCGGGGCGCCATCGCCAACTTTGAGATATTCACTCAGGTCCGCGCGTGGTTTGAGGGGAAGCCAACTCCCCGTTTTTCCCTCGCCGACAGGGCACGCACGCTTCTGGAATTCATCCGCCAGGAGGTTGAGTTCCGCGGGGAGACGCAGGCGGTAAAGTGGTCGCGCAAGTTCCTGTCAAAACTGTTTCGTGGGTTCCCGGGCGCATCAAATTTCCGCGCCCAACTTGACAGACTTGAGACCCTCGCACAGGTTGAGGGACTTCTGCGCCCACTGATGGAATCTAAATTTTCCGACTTTTGAGCAGATATCCAATTCCCGTGC
>JAMOPH010000249.1 GCA_027064665.1 bacterium
TGAGTGCTACGGCGCCCGTGCCGATGCCACATACACCAGCGCCACGGTCAGTCAGGACGATTACTGCTCCGACAATCGTGCCCGCACCGCCACGATAACCGCCCGGGCGGGGTTTGCCGAGGCAACCGCAACTATTGACCTTCTCCACAGCGAGTGTAGTTCCGAAAATTCAACGATAAGTGCGCCGTCAACCGTGCCGGGGGGCGGAAATTTCAGCGTGGTGGTCACTGTTAAGGACCAGTGGGGCAACCCGATTTGCGGTGAGACTGTGAGTTTGACCAGCGCGGTGGGTGCCTCAATTTCCCCGCCCTCCACGACCACAAACTCCATTGGGGCGGCGGTGTTTGATGTTACGGCGGCAAGCGACACCGTGGATATTAACGACCTTCTGACGGCGACCTTCGGCGGCTGCGCAGTCTGGACCGAGGTGACTTATTCTGCTGGCAAGGGCGGTGCGCCAGTCCCGGATTCCACCGAATCTGCCGGGCGGGTGGAGCCCGTGGAAAAATCTGATACTGCGGCGGTGGTTCCGAGGGAATGATTGCAAATTTTGTCTCATCTGTGTAAATTTTGATGGGGCACATACAAAAAGGCAGGTTTTGATGAGAAATTGTGCGGTGATAGCGGCATTTTTGGCTATGGTTGGAGTGTGTGCGGCGGTGCCCTTTGGAATTCCCGCCGATTTGCCGCCCAAAGGGAGCATTGAGGTCTCCGCCGATGTGTCCAAACAGTTTTTGTTCACCAAAAATGATGCCTATTCCAGCAAGTATGTGCCCCATCAGTTCTTTCTGCGCCTTGGCTATGCGCCGTTCAAGTGGATAATTATAAGTGGCTATCTTGGGGGGTCTGACGCCGACTGGTATTGGAAGCCCAATCAGATTCCTGACGAAATTTTCCTTGACGGCTCGTGGGAGATGAGTCCCGGTGCGGGCGTCAAAGTCCTTCCGCCGGTGAAATTTGAGGGTTTGGGATTCCGATGGCACATATTCGCCGAGGGAAAATATATCTTCCTCAGAAGCCGGTATAGTGAGTATGTTCTTCCGAGCGGCTTGTGGACACTCAAGATGATGTCGCATATAAATCAGTTTGAAATTGGCGGATTTGCGGTGGGATATAACAGAAGATATAAAATCTCATTCTACGGCGGCTTGGCGGGAAGATATGTTTCCGCCACGGCGTATTACACTGCAATTTCTGCTCAGGGAAGGGTTTATAAGGATAAACTTCTTATGGGAACTTCTTTCGGAAATACAAAAATTATCACTATGGCAGTTTTCCCGGTCATCGGGATAAACTGGCATATAAATGAGACTTTGACATTAGATGTTGAGGCGAGTTTGCTTAATGTGGAAAAATCTAATCCGATTATAGGTCTTTCTGCGGGATTTTCGCAGTTTAAGTGAGATGCGATACTTTTTTTTCAAATTTTTGTTGCCTTTGGCGTTGACGGCTTTGGCTTTTGCCGCCGATACCACATCATTTTTGTGGCTTGACAGGTTTCCACAGGATTCCCGGGATGTCGCCGTGTGGGCGGAGCATCTCCGCCAGAGCGGATATCCTGAGGATGCCGCCCGATTGTATAGAATCCTTTTGATGTCCGATGACCCCTCGCTGAGAGAGTGGGCGGCGCTGTGGCTTGGCATTGTGGACACTTCCCTCAAATGGGCTGACGCAAAAGACTCCGCCCGCTGGGGGCTGTTTTTCCACGCCCTCAGAGTTTATGACTCTGCGCCGGATTCGGCGGAAAGGATATTCGTCCGCCTGACCGAGTCCGCCGGCGAGGATATCCTGCGCCTTCTGGCGTATTACTGGGCGGGAATTGCCGCCGTGGCGGTCTCCGATTCCGATTCGGCGTTTGCCCTGTGGTCTGAGGCGAACAAAAAATTTCCGCACAATCTCCTCTCCGGCGAGATTTCCTACCGCCTTGGGGCGATTCGTTTCGGCGAGGGCAGATACGCTGAGGCGGAAAGTCTTTTCGTTATGGCGGCGGAGTTCTACGACTCAAGTCTTGTCAAGTCCCGGCAGTGGTGGGCTGACG
>JAMOPH010000250.1 GCA_027064665.1 bacterium
CAAGTTTGATGTCAATATGAGGATTCACATCGCGCAGGGAGTGGCCGGATTTGGCTCCTTTGATGTGAACACCTTTGACGCCGACAAACTCTATGAGGCTCATCTGCGCCTTGATTCCGCCGGGGTTGAGATTGCGCCGCGGTCGTTTACGCTCAACGCCTTTTTCAACAGGCAGATTGCCGCCCCGGACGATATTCTGGGAATTGTTGGCGGGTATCCCTATGCCGAGCCGACCTTTGAGACGCCGCAGAAATTCGGTCTGGGATTCGGCGGAATAGATTTCCGCACCGATTTTGCGGGGACATTTCTGCGGGGCACAGATCTGGCGCTTGTCGTGGCGAATATGTATGAGGACTGGACCTTAGAGCCCGATTCGCTGGACTTTTTGAACCTTTTCGGCAGGCGTCCGTTAGGTTTCTGGCGGCGGCAGGTAGCCACGGCAGAACCCCCAACCGATTTCTCCAATTTCGGCACCGATGTGGTCGTTCTCAGAATCGCCCGGGATTTCGGCTTTATCGCCCCGGCGCTCAACATAAGAGTTGACCGCAACCAGTGGTGGCTGCCCACCTCGGAGATCTCCTACTCCCGCTTTGATTCAATCTACGACGCCAACGGACTTCACTCCGACTGGGTTGACTTAGGCGCCCTTGAGACCGGAATTGCCCCGGAAATCAATATCAAACCCTTTGACGCCCTTGAACTGGGCGGGGAGTATCTTCTGTGGCAATATCGGTCGTCAATTGACGCCGGCAACCGCGAGAACCACGACCACACCGCCGATTCCACGCTGGATATAACTTTGGGCACGCAGAAGGGCTATCTTTTCGGCGGGCAGATCAGATGGAGTTTCGCCGAGGGCGCATCGGTCTCACTTTACGGCGAGAGGGAACACTACGACGCTATGGACTCATCGCAGACCTATATCCTGCCCCGGCACAACGACGGTTCCACCGGGCGCCCCACCCTTGAGTTTATCACCCCCGGCGAGTTTGACCGGCACAGTTTTTCGGGGAAAATAGAATTGTCCGGCAGAAGGCATTCTCTCTCCGCCGCCGGAGAATATGAATCCGCCGGGGATTTGTATGACTATGTCGGCGGCTCATTGAGGGGGAATGTGCATCTCTGGGACGACAGATTGATTCTGCGGGGGATTTTCGCCCTGCGCACGGGAAAATACTGCGGCGATGCCCTGAAATTCTCCGATTTTGACGCAGTTGGGGCGGCAAAGTTCAATTTCTGGCGGGATTTGTGGTTTGCGGCGGATATGTGGTTCAAAAAGATGTCCCGCCAGCCGCAGAGTTCCGACTATCCCGATTCCATATGGAAGGTTGACGAGACGATTTTTGCGCCGTATGCGGGTTTTGTGTATCAACCCAAGCCTTCTGTGGAGTTTGAGGTCTCCGCCGGGGTGCGCCCCTACGATGTGAACGGCTACTATACAGGGCGCTCCGAATGGATTTACGACACTATGCGGGACAACGAGATATCTTATATTGACGCCATCAAAAGGCTCAGTCTGTTTCAGGGAATCAATATATATGCTGTTATGAAATTTTAGTTAGATGAGGTGAGTTGAATTATGAGTGGTCGCAGAAAAATTGTGCTTGCGGCGGTGTTTATTGCATTGCTCTTGTCGGGATGTGTGGCAAAATATATAAAGGTTCGCCTTCGCCCGCCTCATCCTGTTGAGGATATATCAAAGTATCGGGATATAATAGATACGACATTTACTCCCGCCGGGGAGAATGTGAAGTATATTCTGTTTCAGTATGAGAACAAGGCGGCGCATTATGTTAATCTCGCCGGCGATTTCAACGGCTGGTGCGGCACAAAGGACTATCATCGCTTTGACCCGTCAATCGGCGTTATGCACGATGACGACGGCGATGGTATATGGGAGATTGTGGTGCCGCTGCCGCCGGGAAGATATCAGTATAAGTTCGTGATTGACCACGGCGCAAGTTGGGTGCAGGACCCCAACAACCCGCTCAAGGACTACGAGGACGGAATAGAAAATTCCCTCTTG
>JAMOPH010000251.1 GCA_027064665.1 bacterium
TTCGGCACACGATTGCATCCGCTCACATACAAGCGCCCCAAACCTATGGTTCCTCTGGTGGGCAAGCCGATGATGGAGCACATCGTTAATCTTTTAGTGCGCAACGGATTCCGCGAGGCGATATCGCTTTTATACTACCACGGCGAGATGATTTCGTCCTATTTTGGCGACGGCTCACAGTTCGGGATAGATATGCGCTACAAGTCCGCCGAGGCGGATCTGGGGACTGTGGGCAGTGTCAAAAATGCCGCCGATATGATTGAGGGCAGGTTCCTCGTCATCTCCGCCGATGTCCTGACCGACTTTGACCTTCAGGCGGCGGTGAAGTTCCACGAGGAGCGCAACGCCCTCGCCACCATAGTTCTGACGCGCCATCCCACGCCGCTTCAGTTCGGCATAGTGATAACCGACGACGAGGGCAGAATCACCCGCTTTTTGGAAAAGCCGGCGTGGGGACAGGTGTTCTCGGACACGATAAACACGGGAATCTATATCCTTGAGCCCGAGGTGCTTGACTGGGTGCCCAAGGGACAGTTTTACGATTTTTCGCAGAATCTTTTCCCGCGCCTGCTTGAGGCTGGCGAAAGACTGTATGGCTATATCGCCCCCGGCTACTGGCGCGATGTGGGCAATCTGCGGGAGTATCGCCGCGCCAACGAGGATGCCCTCTGGGAGCGCGTCAAACTTGATTTCCCCGGCGAACTGAAAAAGTTCGGCGATGCCGAGGTGTGGGTCGCCGAGGATGTGGAAATTGAGGACGGCGCACAGTTTGAGGGAAGAGTCCTTCTGGGGAAAGGCGCCAGAGTGGGGAAAGGCGCGTATCTGAAAAACACGGTGATCGGTGCAAATAGCATAATTGCCCCCGGCGCAAACATTGAATACTCGGTGCTGTGGGACAATGTTTCGGTGGGAGTCGGCGCGCAGATTGAGAACGCAACAATCGCCAGCGATGTCAAAATCGGCGACAGGGCGCAGATTGAGGAGCACTGCGTCATCGCCGACGGATGCAGGATCGGAGACGATGCGACAATTTCCGCCGGGGTCAAGATCTGGCCCGACAAAACGATTGAGGACCGCGCCGTGCTGACCGAATCGCTCATCTGGACCGACCGCGTCGGCGGGGAACTGTTCACCAAATCGCGCATAAGCGGGGTCATCAACTGGGAACTGTCGCCGGAGTTTGTGTCAAAGATAGGAGCGGCGCTGGGCGCGGCACTTGGCACCGACGGCGGTCCGCTGGTCATCTCCCGCGACCCCGACAGGGCAAGCCAGATTACCGCGCGGGCGCTTTTCTGCGGCGCTATGTCCGCCGGGTTAGATGTTGAGGATCTCCGAATCGCGCCTATTCCCACCGTGCGGCAGTATCTGGCGAAAAACCCAAAAAAAGCCGGCGTGCACATCCGAAAATCCCCATACTATCCCAACAAGCAGGACCTGATATTCTTCAACGGCGACGGCACCGACCTTCCCACCAAGGTCTGCCGCAAGATTGAGCAACTGTTTATGCGCGAGGGAATTCCGAGGGCGGAATACGAAAAACTGGGAAGACTCACCCGTCCCGCTGGCATAATTGAGGACTACCGCCGCAGGATTCTGGAGCACATTGACATTGGCGCCATCAGGCGGGCGAAATTCAAGATTGTGATGGACTACCAGTTCGGTGCGGCGGCGCAGGTTATGCCGCCAATTCACGAGCGGGTGGGCGCCGAGGTCCTCGCCCTCAACGCCTATGTTGACCCCAACCATCTGACCAAAACCCGCGAGGAGCGGGAGCAGGGATTCAGGCAGTTGGCGGCGGTGGTCAAAACTCTCGGCGCCGATGTCGGATTCGCTATTGACCCTGTGGGGGAGCGCCTCACAATCTGCGACGACGAGGGCAATATATATCAGGACAACAAACTGCTGTATCTGGTGACAAAACTCTATCTTATGCACCACACTCCCGAGACGATTGCTGTGCCGATTTCCGCGACGATGGGGGTGAATTTCCTTGCGAGGGACAGGGGCGTCAGGGTTGT
>JAMOPH010000252.1 GCA_027064665.1 bacterium
GGCGAGGATCTGGATTCCCTCTATGCCTATATAACCTTTGGCTCCTGCATTGAACTTCTGTATGGTGCAAATCCTGCTGTGCGTTCGCCCTTTGCCGATGGCGATACCGTCAGTTTCTTCTGGAGAGTCAACTATACCTCCGGATGCACCGGTCCCGATGGCTGTTTTCAGGTCTCACTTTCCGATAATTCGGGCACATTCAGCAGGGTGATAAGCGGATGTATGTATATTCCCAACTGCTACTGCACTCCGGTGGTCTCGGGGAATATTTCCCCCGAACCCGGTGTGTGGAGCGCCTGCGACCCCCAGCCAATTCAGATTGGAATCTATGACGACGAGGGGGTTGATGCTAACACAATCGTCTTTGAACTCAACGGCGAGGAGTTCACCTATCCCGACCCATCTATGGAGTTTGACGATTCTGCAGGAGTGCTGACATTTGTTCCCGACACCGGGATGTTTGAGTCGGGGGACACGGTGAACTACGGCTTGGTGGATGCCCACGACGCCGCAGGATGCACGCTTTCCACGGCGGCATCGGGATGGTTTTTGGTTGACCTTGACCCGCCGGATTTCGCCGATGAGAACCCGCCCGAT
Organism: bacterium; assembly: GCA_027064665.1. Taxonomy (GTDB): domain Bacteria; phylum UBP14; class UBA6098; order B30-G16; family B30-G16; genus JAMOPH01. The sequence continues at coordinate 598 of JAMOPH010000252.1, forward strand.
GGAATCATTGTCGGCGGAATCCCCACCGATATCTCGCTCCACATCACCGACCAGTATGCCGGCGTGGACACATCCTCCATCTTTCTGGTGATTGACGGGACAGACACCTTCACTCTCGCCGATTCTGTCCTCTATTACGCCGATTCTGTGCTCCACTTCAATCCGGTGGGGCTGTATGACTGGGAAGCCGGCGAGACGGTTGAAGTGTGCGTCTATGCCGCAGATTTGGTCAGCGAGACCTACTGCGGACCCAACGCCGACGAGTTCTGCTGGAGTTTTGTGATAGACAGACTTCACATATTCTTCGTTGACACAACGACTTATCCGGACAGTGAAATTGTGTATCCGCTCTTTGCCGACGACCCCGCAAGGTTTGGTTTCACCAATTACTGGGTTGATGTCCGCTACAATCCGGCGGTGGTGACGGTTGAGGATGTGGTTCCCACGGGGACTGCCTCGGATGGGTTCACCGTAAGTTGGGACACCAGCGGCGGAGTGCTGCACATTGAGGCGTCAGGTCCCTCGCCCGTTGGCACCGGGACACACCTGATTGATTTGAACCTGCAGATAAATTCCGGGCTTTCGGGCGGGTCGTTCACGCCGATGCGCGTGGTTGATGCCCAGTTTGACAGCGGCAGGGTTGGCTGGTTCGCCGACGACGGGATAATTCTGGTTGAGTGGACACAGATTCAGTGGGTTCACGACTTGGAGTTCTGGGGATATGACGGCGAGGGCGGATATCTTATCCCGACCTCGCTGACAATCGGCTGTGCTTACAGCGCCACGGAAGGTTTTGACCCGGAATACGACATTATAATTCCCACGCCGCCGCCGTCGCAGACCGAGGCGTTCATCCTGCTTGATGACCCGGAACATCCTGCGATTCGCCGGTTGGAGCGCAGTATCCAGAACGCCTACGAACTTCCGGTGGTGTGGCACATAGTCACGGTTGAGGAGCCGGGTTCGCTTTACTGGTCGCCGCATCATTTCCCGCCCGGAGTGATCACCCTCAACGGATACATTGATATGAAGCGGGATTCGGTGTATCACTACGCCGCAAACGAGACGCTGGTGATAGTGTATTCGCAGCCGGATATCGGCGAGGGAGTTTTGGAGGGCTGTCCCGGGTGGAATCTGCTTTCGTTCCCGACCGAGGTCACCGTTCCCGGCTGGGCGGATTTCATTGACCAGATTATATTCGGACCGCTGGGATACGACGCCCGCACGAGAACTTTCACTGTTGAGGACCCGCCGAGACGGGGCGCAGGATTCTGGGTTTTCGCCACTGACGAGTTCTCCACCGATATCGGCGGGATTCCTCTGGATACGGTGGCAATACCGGTCTATCGGGGATGGAACCTGATTGGTTCGGTCTCCGACACCGCCACATATTCCACCGTTCCTGACGGGATTGTG
>JAMOPH010000253.1 GCA_027064665.1 bacterium
AGCGCACCTTGCGGCGTTCATTCGCCTGCCGTGGCAGATTTACCGTTTTGACAAAAACTGGGTCGCTCCGCTTCTGGGCGAGGAATACAAACTTCACGACCCCAAAAAGCACCCTTTCTGGCTTCACGCCCGGGGGCAGTATTTTCTGGCGGTTGACCGGGGGAAAGTTCTGGGAAGAATCGCCGCTATAATAGACCCAAATTTCCAGCAGTTCCAGAACCTCAACTGGGGATACTGGGGCTTTTTTGAGTGCATAGAGAACGAGCAGGTCGCAAAGGATTTGTTTGAGGCGGCGGCGGAATGGCTCAAAAAACAGGGCGTTGAGGCGGCAATAGGCCCGATGAACCCCTCAACAAATTACGAGTGTGCGCTTCTGATTGAGGGGTTTGATTCCCCGCCGGTTATTATGATGCCCTACAATCCGCGCTATTATGTGGACCTGATAGAAAATTCCGTGGGGCTCAAAAAAGCCAAGGACCTTGTGGCGTGGATAGTGGATACCCCCGAAATCCCGCCGCGTCTGGAAAAACTCGCTAAATACGCCTACAAAAAGGGCAATTTTAAAATCCGCAAGGTGGATTTCGGCAATCTTGAAACGGAGATAAACCTGATTTTCTCGGTCTATAACAAGGCGTGGGAGAAAAACTGGGGCTTTGTGCCGATGACCGAGGCGGAATTCCGCAACACTGCCGCCGCTCTCAAACAGGTCGCCGACAGGGACCTTGTCTTTATCGCCGAGGCGGATAATAAACCTGTGGGGTTTTCGCTGGCGCTTCCCGATATAAATCAGGCGCTGATACACAACCGCAGTGGAAGGCTTTTCCCGTTCGGGGTATTTAAGATTCTGTATTATTCCCGCAAGATATATAGACTCCGTGTTATAACTATGGGCGTCATTGAGGGCTACCGCAATCGGGGAATAGATATAGGATTCTACTATGAGACCTTCAAAGAGGGGCTGAAAAAGGGCTATCGTGAGGCGGAGTGCTCGTGGATTTTGGAGGACAATGTCCTGATGAACCGTGCATTGGAGGATATCGGCGGCAGAGTTTATAAAAGATACCGCATTTACAAGATGGACCTTTGACGGGCAAGGAGGCGTGCCTTGAGGGTTGTGCAGATGGTTCCCACGGTTGTGGGGGAGGGGCTTTATGTGGGGGTTCCGTGCTTTTTGATTCGGCTGGGCGGATGCAATCTTCACTGCCGGTGGTGCGACACGCCCAACGCCCGCCACGGGGGAAGGGAAATCCCGCTTTCCGCAATAGTGGACCGGGCGCTGGCGGCACCACAGAAGTGGATACTTCTCACCGGCGGCGAGCCGCTTATTCATCGCAGTGCCTTCAAACTGGTCTCCAGACTTGTGGAGGGAGGCAAAAGGGTCCTAATCGAGACCAACGGCACACGCCCGATTGGGCGTTTCCTGCTGGAAAATGTGTCCATCTCAATGGATGTGAAGACGCCCTCAAGCGGTGAGGCTGGCAAGACTGTTATGGGCAATTTAAAACTGCTTCGCCCCACCGATGCCATCAAGTTTGTGATTGCCCACAGGAAGGATTTTGACTGGGCGAAAAATTTTGTCAGGACGCATCCGACATCGGCGCCGATTTTCTTCCAGCCGGTGTGGGGACGGCTTTCCGCCAGAAAACTTGCAGTGTGGATATATGAGGAACTCTCCACGGTGAGGCTGGGGTTTCAGTTGCATAAAATTATAAAATTGCCGTGAGTAAAAAATATATACTCACCCCGGAGATTATAAAATACGGGATGGAGTACTTGTGGAATTCCACCCACAAACGCGAATTTCTGGCTATTCTTATGGCTATTATGTTTGCAAGGGAGCCTATTATCAATCCGTTCCCGCCGACATTTGCTCCATAGGCTATCGCTTTCCAGTTTGATGTGAATTTGGAAATAAATACTGTTGCAGGAACATTGCTTATTATTTGCGATAATCCCGCGGAAATTAAATAGATATTTTTCGGATTGCGGGGTTCTATCCTTTGAACAAC
>JAMOPH010000254.1 GCA_027064665.1 bacterium
TAAAACCAAGAACACAAAAGCGGGCGACGGGATTCGAACCCGCGGCACCCAGCTTGGGAAGCTGGTGCTCTACCACCTGAGCTACGCCCGCTTCAGTTTAATAAATTTGTCCTCGCTCCTATTTTGTCAAGCAAGATTTTTAATTGGGCGCTCAAACCTGCCTTCGTTATCCCGGCAAAAATTCCTTGCAAATAGCCCCCCTTGATTTATTGTGTTATCTTTCAATTGAGGCAGGACGGTTTTATGATGAAATACATTGACCTTCATATTCATTCAACAGTGTCGGATGGGAGTTTCACGCCCACTCAAATCGTTGAGCGCGCCGCAAGATATGAGTTATCCGCCATCGCAATTACTGACCACGACGCAGTCGCCGCCATTGATGAGGCTATGCCCGTAGCACAAAAACTTGGAATTGAATACATCCCCGGGATTGAAATCTCCACCGCCTGGTGCGAGGGAAGAATGCACATATTGGGATATTTCATAGACCACCATTCTCCTGCAATCCGCGCCCTTCTGGACAAACTTCAGCAGTCGCGCCGGGACAGAATATATCAGATATGCCGCAGACTTGAGGAGTTAGGGTATCCGGTGGACCCGGAGGAGGTTTTCGAGATAGCCGGCGGCGCAAGTTCTGTTGGGCGCCCGCATATCGCCATTGCAATGGAACGCCACGGCTATGTGCCAAACCTTCAGGCAGCGTTTGACAGATACCTCGCCTACGGCAAACCCGCCTATGTTCCCCGCTGGGCACCAACCCCGCAGGAGGCAATTGACACAATCCACAAAAGCGGCGGATTAGCCTCAATCGCGCACTGCGCCGTCACCGAAGGATGTATGGAAAACCTGGACAAAATCATCGCTATGGGGATTGACGCGATTGAGGTCTACTATCCATTCCACAAGCCCCATCAGGAGCAACTGCTCAAAAAAATCGCCGAGGACCACAATTTGGCGATAACCGGCGGCTCAGACTGCCACGGCATAGTGCGCGGAGAGCCGCTTTTAGGAATCTTTAAGGTCCCCTATCGGGTTCTGGAAAGTTTGAAGGAAAAATATGCGAGCATCAAAAAGCAAGAGGTGCAGATATGAGAGAACCCGAAAGACTTTCCCTTGCGCGGATTCCGACGCCGCTTGAGCATCTCAAAAGAAGTTCCGAGGAATTTGGGGTGAATCTGTGGGTCAAGCGGGATGACCTCACGGGCGCGGCAGAAAGCGGGAACAAAATTCGCAAACTTGAGTATTTTGCCGCAGATGCCCTCAAAAAAGGCGCGGACACGCTTATCACCTGCGGCGGAGAGCAGTCAAATCACTGCCGCACCGTGGCGGTGGTGGCAAGAAAACTGGGAATGGATGTTCACCTCGTCCTCAGGCGCACCGGCGAGGGTCCCTCGGGGAACTGGCTTTTGGACCTTATACTTGGCGCGACATTCCGCTGGGTCACCCCCGAGGAATACGAAAACCACGATGCGGTGATGGAGAAAGAGGCGGAAAAACTGCGCCGGCAGGGGAAAAATCCGTATATAATCCCCGAGGGCGGCTCAAATGCGCTGGGGGTGTGGGGATATTTTGCTGCCGCCGGCGAACTCGCCGAGCAGTTCAGGGAAAACAACCTAAACCCCGACTATGTCATAGTTGCCTCGGGAAGCGGCGCCACCTATGCCGGATTGTGGGCGGGATTTCATCACCACGGGGTCAACGCCCATCTGATAGGAATAACCGCCGGTCCCGACCCGGAAAGGCAGAGACAGCACATAATCAAAATACTGCAGGAGTTTTCAGAGGAATACGAAATTCCCCTGCCGCTTGAGAACCCGGAGATTGACCTGCGGGACAATTTTTGGCGTGGCGGATACGGAATAATTGACGAATATCTCGCCAAACTCATATCGCACTTCGCCCGGACCGAGGGCTTAATCCTTGACCCGGCATACACCGGCAAGGCGTTCTACGGGATGACCGAACTAATCAAAGGCGGCGATATACCGAAAAACTCGGTGGTGGTT
>JAMOPH010000255.1 GCA_027064665.1 bacterium
ATCGTCATCGTCGCCGCGGGTGTAAGGGACTGTGGCATCGCCATCCCAGAGTTTTGTGTCGCAATGGTAGGTTATATCTGCGGTGTATCCGCTTCCCCATCGCAGGTCAAGTTGGTCATCGCCGGTCCATCCGCCGTCGGAATCCCAGGCTTCCAGGGAAATCACCTCGGAGGAATTTGTCGTCGTCGCCGCCATCATAACATCGCAGTCAAAATCGTTGTCGTCGGAGGAGATTTCCCCGGTGGTGAAGACCCATCCGCACAGAGTGATGTTATAAACAATGTCCGTTTCGGTCCATCCCTGGTCGCCGGCATCGTCCTCGTGATGCACCACCTGAACATAAATAGTGGTTGGGGAACGATACATACTCTCCGCCAAGCGCATCAGAGGCGGGTTTTCCCCGTCCCGGTCAACTGTGGGGATTAAAATCGGCGGGTCGTTGGTTTTCCAGTTCTCCGGAATCTGGAAATAGAACCTGTCGGCATCGGGGGGCTTTACCGCGGGCACTTTTTTGACCGTGTCCACAAGCCCTATTATAATCGGGCTGCACTGCTGGGCGAGGATATTGAGTTTTTCTTCGTCGCCCTCCTCTGCCGCGGCGAGCATCTCGCGGGCTATTTTTATGTCGTTTTCAATCTGCTCGGCAAGTTCATAGTCATCGCTTTGTCTGGCAAGAGAGAGCCGATACTCCAATCGGGGAATTATCAGATCTGCCATTCCGCGAAGATAGGCAATCTGCCTTTCGCGGCTGGCGTGGGGCACAATAAACCCCTCGTTGTCCGGTCCATCACTCTGTGAGACCACACGGAAACCATCCCGGACTTCCTGATGTTTTGTTCCGGGGGCGGGTCCGGTGAACCTCATATCCTCCGGCAGCGATGTCAGAGGGCGATAGAACTCCTCTAACGGCGGACCGCCATTGGGCAGAGCACGCTTGGATATGGACTCCCACACATCCTCGTCCGCCCGCACAAGCGTGCCAGTAAAAACCCCGAGTAATAGCACAATTTTAACATATGTTAAACGCATCAAACACCTCCTAATTCATTATGCGAGCAAAACATTTTTCAGCATCCCACCAAATAGCGCATACAAAAGTGCGAAATAAGCAAAATATATCAAGAATATCGCCCATTCTCGCACATTTAGCATTATAATTAGACCGGTTAATATCCCGAATAACAGCGATAAAGCAATCAATTTTGCCGACCATACCCCCAGAATCATCGGAAAAATCAAATAAGAAATCACGACTAAAATAGAAATTATCCGCCTTCCCTTAACTGGTCCAAAAATTGTCATAATGGTTTTAATATTCCCTGCCCTGTCGCCCTCGTAATCCTTCAAATCCTTGGCGTTGAAGGCGAGCGTGAACACCACAAAAATCGCCAGGGCAAATTTGGGCGGAAGTGCAAGCGGCTGTCTTCCCGCAATTATTATCCCGCCATAGATTATTGACAGGCAGGCGACCGATATAAGGGCGGTGGACACCAGCGGGAACCTCTTCAGCCGCGCCGGTGGAACGGAATATATCCAATAAGCCGCCACAAACGCCAGAATCATAAACGCCAACCTCTGGTTGGTGAGCGCAGCGGACAGCACAGCAAAAAGTAGATAGAACCCGCCCAAAAAATACATCTCCGTGCGGGAAAGTGCCCCGCTTGTCAGCGGACGCCGGGGATTGGCGTGGACATCAATTCCCTCATCGGCGAGGTCGTTGACCACCACACAGAACTCCCAGGCGAAAAACACCGCCAGCGCCGAAAACACGAGGTCATACAGGTTCAATTCGGGCAGAAGGTCAACTCTGCCTTTTATTCCGACCCACAGCCCCAGCAGAAACATCAGAATATAGTGCACCACTCTGAAGGGGCGGATATTCCTCACAACTGCGGAGAATTTCTTTCTGTTCCACGCCAGAAGCACAAACGGGAACTGCAGTGTGATTATCAATACCCAGAACTGCGACCATCCGAGGCTGCCCGGGCGCACAAACCCAAGATAAACCGCCACCTGCTTGGCAAAGCGGAAAAAAATCGGCTGGCTTACATAGCAGAATATCAACACATAGGTGACCAGCGCGGCAGCAAGCGCTCGCCAGAATTTGCGGGTTTTCAGCCACACATACAGCGCAACTCCCACAATACCGAGGGCAATCTCAATCCTCATTCCCACCGTTATTCCCGTGTTGGGTGCGCTGCGGGAGAAGAAAGTGGCAAACATCGTAAGAATTTCCCTGAACGGCACCCGCGAGAAAAACAGGTATTTCGGCTTGAAACCACCAGCCCCGAACAGGATCAAGTCCACCACCGGGGGAAGGATTATAATCCCATAGCACGGCACCAGCGCCCTGACAACTTTTGCCATATCCTCGCCCGAAAAAACCCGCAGAATAATCGCCAGAGTCAACAGCAGCGACAGATAGAACAGCGGATAGTGAATTCCCATCGCCACAAGAGAGGTCATTTTGCCGACACCGACCACGACCTCAAGAAATGTGCGGACGAACACGAACCCCAAAAATGCCCCCACCAATTGACCAAAAGTGACCCTGCTTCGTTCCAGAGCGAGTATTATATTTCCCACAGACCAATGCATACACTTTATTCCCTTTTGAAAGAACTATTATGGCTGAATAGTAATCATTGCATCGTCGGTCACGCCGGCTTCGGATTGAATTGTGATATCTCCTGACTGAGTGCCCTGTAGAAATTGAGACTGATTGTATATTCCCCAACAGTTTTGATACCAGGACTGCTCCGAAGCGCCAGTATCCAGTGTAAAACTCCACACTTCCGAGAAATTACCCCAACAATTCACCTGCTTTGCTTTGACACGCCAATAGTATGTCTGTCCATCAGTTAAACCTGAGTTTATAGTGTAAGAATTTGTTGTAGGGAATGCAGTTATAACAGGGGATGAGAAGTCGGGATTGTCATCTATCTCTATATAGTATTGCGTTCCCACAGCGGACCATCCCAACTGGATTGGATAATTTTGCCGGCAATTATTGAACGCATAAGGGGGGACACTGCTCAATGTAGGCGCAGAAGGTGGAGAACCATTGGTTTCCTGGTAGAAAGTGCCGTCTCCGCCCCATCCATACCCAATTCCACCGCTCACATCGTAGAACAAAGAGACATTTGTGACAAACCCGCATTGGCTGTAAAACACTTTGATTCTTCCACCACCACCTCCGCCTCCGTCCCAGGCATAATAGCCGTCCGGGTCATAGCCGTGACAGGTAGGAACTATATTCACCGCAGGACCTCCATCTCCGCCGTGGGCATCCAGAAAGCCGGTAATGTAGCAACTGTCCATATCTGTGGCGTCGCAGTCAAGGAGAATTCCGCCGCCGGAACCACCACCTGCTCCACCACCTTCACCACCCATACCTCCCCAGGTGTATTCGTCGTCATCTTCGGACGGATCACTACAACAATCGCCATAATACCCGGCGGAACCACCAGTCCCCCCCTGCCCTCCATCTAATCCGTAGGCGTATATATTTCCTGTAACAACCATAGTTCCTGAGGAATGGAGTTTAACCATCCCGCCGCCTGCGCCACCGGGTTCACCGTCGGTGGCATTGTTGAAATATCCGTTTCCGCCTCCACCGGCACCGCCACCACCAGAACCCCAGGATATGTCAGTTCCATTTGCAGTTCCATAAGTTCCGCCCCCAGAACCTCCACTTCCTCCGGCACCACCGCCAGCATCACAGCACTCATCAGCCCAGTCTTTACCTTCCTTAAAGCAGGAGGATGAATAATCCTTATAATTTTCCCCGGGCTCCCCGGGACCACCATCTCCACCGGCGCCGCCGTAGCCACCGCCGCCACCACCGCCACCACCACCGGCACCTTTGACCCACCCGATCTCGTCGCCAAACCAACCACAGTCCTGAGTGCAACCGTTTCCTGTGTTTCCTGAAGTTCCTCCGCTCCCACCACCGGTTCCATATCCATTACCACCTCCTTCACCCTTTTCCGTCCAACGATACTCACAATCACCGCAGTTGTCGCCCCAACTATCCACACAGGTTTCGTCGTCGCCGCTGTCTCCGCCTGCTCCGCCGGGTTCTCCCGCTCCAGAAGCATCAATTGTGCCGTAAACATACACCTTATCGGCGTCCACATCCACATAATGACAGGAACTGTTAACAGTGGCAGTCACGCCCGCATCCACACGGAACACTCCCACATTGTAGTGATGTCCGCTTATGGTTCTGTCCGAGGAAATTATCCAGTCGTTGCCACCGTGGTCAACACCGCCACAGTAATCTTCGGGAGTTATATAAACTGTCCAGGTGGGAGAGGTTCCTCCGGCGCCGCAGTCGGAAATTATGCGGACATACCAAGTGTTTCCGCCCGGAGGCAAATCCCACCACGGCGTAAAACTTGTGGCGGTGCCCGCATTATACCAGGTGCCGTTGATGTTAATCTCATATCTTCCGTTGGGAGACCCAAAACTGCACCCCGAGCAGGACCAGGAAAAAGTCGGGCGCCTGTTGGGCGTGGCGGAACCATTTGCCGGGGAACTTAAGGTGGGAGTTCCTGATGCAGGGGAGCAATACATATATGCAAGGGTATAACTACCATAAGATGAACTGCTATATCCTCTAACTTTAAGATAGTAAGTCCCGGAAGTGGAAGGAGTATAAACTATTTCCGACTGCAACCCGCAGGCATCATCGTTGTGAGCCACTTGTGTGCAGGAACTGTTGTAAAGTTCAAGATATGTGTCAAATCCGGCGGAGCCGCCGCCGTCGCAGAAGGTGAAATAATAAGTCCGTCCGGCGGTTAGATTAAAAGCATACCATCGGCATCCACCCGAATAAAAACTGGACGAATGAGTCTGCCAGGAACTTGTGGGCGTGAATACACCATAATCATATGTTCCGCAGGAATAACAGTGGTCATTGAGTCTGTAGGCAAGGGTGTATGTTCCCCCATTAGACGAGGAGTATCCCCGAACCTTCAGGTAATAAGTTCCGCTTGAAGGAGGAGTATAGTCAATTTGCGACTGCAAGCCACAATGATCATCGTTGTGAGCCACCTGTGTGCAGGAACTGTTGTAAAGTTCAAGATATGTGTCAAATCCGGCGGAACCACCTCCCTCACAGAAAGTGAACTCATATGGATTCCCGCCAAGAAGATTAAAGGCATACCACCTGCATCCTCCACCGGCAAACCCCGCGGAATGAGTTGCCCAGGATATAGTTGGAGTATATGTCCCATAATCGTATGAGCCGCAGGAATAGCAGTGGTCGTTTGCCCGCCAGGCAAGGGTGTAGGAACCGCTGGAAGAACCATAACCTCTCACTTTAAGATAATATCTCCCGCTGGTGGAAGGAGTATAAGTTATCTCCGACTGGAGACCACAAGCGTCATCATTACTGGCAACCTGAGAGCATGAATTGTCGTAAAGTTCAAGGTAGGTATCAAATCCAGCAGAACCACCGCCATCGCAGAAGGTGAAAACATAGGGAACCCCGGCAACCAAATCAAACGCATACCACCGGCAGTATCCCGAGGTGAAAGAACTTGAGTGAGTGCTCCAGGATGTCGTTGGGGAATATGGACCATAATCATAGGTTCCGCAGGAGTAACAATGGTCTGATGCACCACCGGTGTATCTGTATGCAAGGGTAAAAGAGCCTGTGGCAGAACTATAAGCCCTAACCTGAAGATAGTAGTAACCGGATGAAGAGCAATTATAGGTTATTTTAGATTGAAGACCACACGCATCGTCGTTGTAGGTGACAGAGGTGCCAGAACTGTTGTAAAGTCTTATCGCAGTATCAAAGGTGGCAGACCCACCATCGCCAGAACACAGGGAAAACTCATAGGTGTATCCGGAGTTCATATAAATTCTATACCACCTTGAAGCATAGGACACATCAATGCTTCCGCTGGTGGTCTGCCAGGAGGATGTGGCTGTCAAGTCGGTGTAGGATGTCCAATACGCCACTGTATACGAACCAGATGATGAACTATACCCGGCAACTTGAGGATACGAGTTCCCGCTGTAAGTCCAGGAACAATAAGAATGGGTCCACGAAGCAGAACAATTATCGTCATTGTGGGTTATCTCCCCACAGGACGAATTGTAAATACAGATGTAAGTGTCGTAGTTGGCTCCGGCTGGGGAATAATCCTCACAGGTGGTGAAATAATAAGTCTGCCCAGAGGTATTAGGCATAAAATACTTATAATTCCCACCGGAACTTATTGATGCTGAATGGCTCCTGCGCCAGGGAGCAGGCTCATTAGAATAGGAACTATAATATTGGTCATACAACCCGGTTGAATAACTGGTGCATCCAGAAGAAGAACAATATGACCAGGACAGATGAACTACCCCCAACAAAACCAATATGTGAATCCACCATTGTTTCATATCCCCCCTCGCATTAGAATTTAATTTACTTCGCTGTCTCCTTTCTAATAAGTTCCTCCAAGAACTTGACCCTCTCTTCGTCTCCCATCTCTTTGGCAATTTCAAGTTTTAATTTCAGACCCTCAATTTTGTGGCGCTTTAACATCCTATCCCTTTCTGCGATTAATCTCTCCCGGGTGGAATCATCCGGAGCGTTTTCAATCAGTTGGTTTATACTATCCAGTTCCGCCAATGTCCTATCTTCAAATTCCACAAGCCGGTTATATTGCTCCTGAGTCTCGTAGGCGGCGTCGGGAATTTCGTTGGCATTGTTGTCAAAATTGCCCTGACTTTCGGCATAATTTTTAGCAAGAATATCCTGCGCCCGCTGACGGATTTCTTCCTCGTGCTTTAACACATCCTTCCCACCTATTTGAATCAGGGAATCTAAAAATATATCTCTATATCGCTGAGATTTCGCCTTTATCCTCTCTATTTCCGACTGCTTCTGGTCCTGAGGAACAGCGGGGTCCTTCATAACATCCTCTTCCGCGTGCTGGATTATATACTCCTCGGTATGGTATCTGTCAAACAGCCTATACAAAGTCAGAATTTGCTCATCGCTGAATCTGTCCAGATATGAATCTGCAAAGCAAATTGCCGAAATCACAAGCAACATCCCGGCAAAATATCTCCAAACCACCCTAAACATAATCATACCTCCTTTAGAATAAACACACTTCTATTCCCCATACCTCTGACCGGCATCTATATCAATGTAGGTATCCGTGGGCTTTGTACGAATGTTGGTTTCCTCGGGGGTCATATCGCGGAAGTCGTAGCGCACACCTATGAGCCTGTAGGAAAATCGCACATTTCCCGTGCCATCAATAGATTTAACGAAGAACTTTGACCCCTCAAGATAGGCATACATCTGCACCGGTCCCTGCGGGGTGACAAAAGGAATGATTGTCTTCTGGTCCACTGCATGCCAGAAAAGCCACAGGTCCGATGCCTCCGGCTGGGTGGCAAGGTCAACCGTCCACACGCCGTCGGAGTTGAGTTTTGCCTGACCGACAACCTCGGTGCGTTGACCAACCATATCCAGAGTCCAGGTGCGGTAGAGTTTCCCGCCGATTTTGAGCACCGGGTCAATGTTGTTTGCGGAAATCTCGTTCGCCCGTTCAATATTGTGTCCGCCGAGGTCAAGGTCGCCGTCATCCTCAATGTGGAAAGAGGTTGCGGTGCTGGGGTAAATATATGCGCCGCCATCCTGCCACATTGAGGCTCCACCCAAAAGATCAGTTAAACTAACAGGACTGCCACCGTTTGTGTTGGGATCGCGGAACATCATATTGTTTGAGCCGTCCTGATAGATATAGGCATCGGTGTCACCGAAATACATATTCCCCGTAACCAACCCGTTTCCGGCGATATGAAGTTTTTGGGATGGGCTTGTTGTTCCGATACCGACATCGCCATCGGACTGGACAATAAACCTTGTCGCCGCTGATGCGTTGTTGTGCAGGATGAAATCGCCGCCGTCGGTCTGGACATAGAGCGGTCCCACAGAGGTGCCGCTGGTTTTAGACTGAATCTCGTTGTCGTCAACCGCAATGTGCTGCCCGGAAGCGTTGCCAATGATGACATATCCTGTATTTGCAGTCGTGCCAACGACATCGGTGCCACCGGTGATGTGGAGTTTAACTTTGGGGTCGGTGGTGGCTATACCCACATTGCCGCCGTTGCTGATGAATACCCTATCGGAACCAGCCGTGCGCAGGTGAAGATTTGTCGTCCCCTCGGCATCTATAACCGCACCGCCGGTGCCAACCCATATCTGCACACTCTTGGAGGCATCGGCGTTCTCAATCTGAAGCCCATATCCACTGTTTGAGGAGGTCTCCTTTATCTTCAGCCTGTAGTTGCTCAAACTGGTCGTTCCGATACCCACATTGGTGCCGTCCTCATATATGACCGAGGTGCCCAAGGTGTTGGTTGCGGTCCATTTGGGGATGTGGTTTGGCGTTCCAGAGCCGTTGACTCCCCCGCTGGGGTCCTGAGGTTCCCACTGCCCAGCGGTATTATTCCAGGTCAACACCTGCCCGTCGCTTGGAGCCGCAGAAGACACTGCCCTCCCCTGTAAACCAACCACCGTCGGATTTGGATAAGTTCCGCTCAGGTCGCCACCTGCGCTGGTGGAAGTCGTTATATCGTCGCCGCTGTTGGTGTCCCAGCCGGAGAATGTCACCGTGTTCCCGCCGGAAATCGTCAACTGATTTCCCGAAAGAGAAAGAGTCTGCAATTCGTTGGTGGCATCGTGGTCGGCGTCGTTGACATTGTCAGAGCCTGGCGCCCACTCACTGCCATCCCATTTGAGAACATCCCCACTTGAAGCACCCATCTGCGCTATATCCAAAGGACTTGAACTCGTGCCATCCCCCGTCAACCTCGCACTCGTCTGCACAACCTGCGAGCCCCAGTTATCACCGGGAACATCCTGCCAATTCACACTGCCGCTGCCGTCAGTAGTAAGCACCTGCCCGGTGCTACCATCCGTGCTCGGCAATGTATACGCCCCTACCGTCAGCGTCCCCGTGAAACGCCCTGTTCCCTGAACATCCAGTTTATATGATGGGCTTGTTGTCCCTACCCCCACATTACCATTGCCCGCAAGATAAAGATTAAGAGGACTGTTTGAGGTCCCATAGGTACTTTCTATAACGAACCTCCTTCTGCAACATCCTCCGCCGCTAAGATCACCTGTAGGATATTCCCAGATTTCAAAATTCCTCGGACCCACTCCAAAACCACCATCTGGATCGGCAGTGTAAATTTGCCAGTGCCAATCATCGCCATCGCTGGCATCAAGCCCCTGCAATCTAATTGAAAGCAAACCCTGTGTCCCATCACCCGCAGGCATATTCTTTGAAACTATAAGGTCGCCTCTAACTTCCAACTTCGCTGACGGACTCAGAGTTCCTATCCCTACATTCCCATCCACATATAAATTGCTTCCTAAATGTCCCGTGCCGCTTATCCAGAAATCAGCACTCTGCGCTGAACTGTTCTGATTCTGGATGTAATCGTTGTCCCCGGCGGGGATGTTCACAACACTCAGCGGGTTTGCGCTCGTGCCGTCGCCGGTCAGCGTCCCGTCGTGCTGAACAACCTGCGAGCCCCAGTTGTCCCCGGGGGCACTGCTCCATGAGACATTGCCCGCCCCATCCGTCATCAGAACCTGACCGGAACTGCCGTCAGAGGTCGGAAGCGTATAGTTCCCTATGGTCAAATTCCCGGTGAAATGTCCACTGCCATAGACATATAGAGCGTCGCCGCTGCTGGCATTCCCCTTTATTCCGACATTTCCAGAGGAATTTATGTTCAGCCCGGTTGTAAAGGTCACCGGGTTTCCGGCGGTGCCGCTTGTGCCCCCGACATAAAGCGTTATACTGCCGTCGTGAAGCATTATCCGTGAGGCTCCACGGGTTCCGGTGTATTCATAGCGGCTGTCGGCGGCGTCCCAGGTGGCTCCCGCCACTATGTTTGCCAGACCAGCACCTGCCGCTATATCAAAAGTGAGGTCGTTCCCCGTTTCCGAACCAAGGCGCATCACTTTCTCTCCAGTGTATCGCACATCCAGACGATACATCGGGTTATTCGTCCCCAATCCAAGGCGCTCGTTGGAGGAATCCCAGAAAAGCGAGTTCATCCCGCCGACGGTGCTCGCGCCGGTGAAATACGCCACCTGCCCGGCGCTCCCGCTTCCGCTGATCCCCTCGTTGTCTGTGTCCGCAACCCACTGACTCCCATCGTATTTCAGAACACTCCCGGCAACCGCACCCGTTGTGTTCACATCGCTCAGTTCGGTCAACTGGTTGTCCGAAAGGTCGTCATTTTCCACAGGAATTGTGGTGGTGAGGTCTGATAGGGTTCCGGTGCGACTTATGGTCAGGGTGTTAGTTCCGTCATTAAAGCCCACACCGTCAGCGTAGTTGTCCACTATGTCGCTCGTGAGGGCAATTGTCCCCGTGGCATCGGGCAAAGTCCAGGTGTGGTTGCCGGTCAAACTTGTGGTCAGGGTGCCGGTGTTGGTGCCGTCGGTAATACTTATGTCCCCGTGAACCGTGACATTACCACCTTCCGTCACCTCAAACACCTCTGTCTCGCCCCCGGGCTGGTCACGATAAACCCTGAACGCCGAACTGTTCACGCTTCCTGTGGCATCATCGCCGTCAATGTATAGGTTCAGATTCGTCTCGGAAACCACGCTCAAACTGGCATCGGTGGGACCGTTTATCCTTCTCTC
>JAMOPH010000256.1 GCA_027064665.1 bacterium
GAGTTCGCCAAAAAATACGGAATCCCCATCAAAGTGGTCATCAAGCCGCCGGACCGCGACCTTGACCCCGCCCAAATGACCGAAGCCTACACCGAACCGGGCATAATGATAAACTCCGGTCCCTTTGACGGCACGCCGTCGCAGGAGGGAATACCCAAAGTCATTCAGTATGCCGAGCAGAGGGGTTTCGGCAGGAAAAAGGTCACCTATCGCCTGCGGGACTGGCTGATTTCCCGGCAGAGATACTGGGGCGCGCCAATTCCGATGGTTCACTGCCCCAAGTGCGGCATAGTTCCCGTGCCGGAGGACCAACTTCCGGTGGAACTTCCCCCGGAGGATAAAGTAAATTTCCTGCCCACCGGGCGGTCTCCGTTGGAGGATGTGCCAGAATTTATCAACACCACCTGCCCGAAGTGCGGCGGTCCTGCAAAGCGCGACCCCGACACTATGGACACCTTCGTCTGCTCGTCGTGGTATTATCTCCGCTATGTTGACCCCCACAACGACCGGGAGCCGTTCGCCAGATCCGAGGCGGAAAAGTGGCTTCCGATTGACCTTTACATCGGCGGAGCGGAGCACGCCACAGGACACCTGATTTACTTCCGCTTTGTCCACAAGGTGCTTTACGACAACGGGTATATTCCCAAATCGGTGGGGGATGAGCCGGCACTGCGCCTGTTCAATCAGGGGATGGTCCTTGACGAACACGGGGAAGTTATGAGCAAGTCCAAAGGGAATGTGGTTTCGCCGGTGGAGTTGATATCCGAGGTTGGGGTTGATGCCGCGCGGGTGGCGCTGGTGTTCTTCGCCCCGCCGGACAAGGAGATTCTGTGGTCAAGGTCGGGAGTTCGTGGAGCGGTCAGGTTCCTCAACCGGGTGGAAAGCATTTTCGCCGAGGTGCCGAAATCCCGCGAAATTCCCAACTACGATGACCTTGACGATGAGGGCAAAGGACTTCTGCGGGCGCTCCACCGCACTATCAAAAAGGTCAAAACTGACACTGACCCCGCACGGATGCAGTATAACACCGCCATCGCCGCACTGATGGAATTTCTCAACACTCTGCCCAAAGATTTCGGTCCGGAGCATCCGCTGTATTTTGCAGTGTTTGACAATTTTGTCAGACTTCTGGCGCCGTTTGCGCCGTTCATCTCCGAGGAACTCAACGAACGCCTCGGTTATGACCACAGCGTTTTCACCCGCCCGTATCCGGAGTATGACGAGTCGCTGGCGCAGGTGGAGGAGATTGAGATTGGTGTGCAGGTCAACGGGAAATTCCGCGGCACCATAACTCTGCCGGTGGATGCCCCCGAGGAGGAGGCAGTCGCTATGGCGCGGGAGAACCCCAAAATCGCAAAATACCTTGCCGACGGCGAGGTGAAGAAGGTTATCTATGTCCCCGGCAAAATTTTGAACATCATAGTGAAATAGATGTTGACATATGCAAAATTTTAATTATAATTTGCCGATGTGGAGCGGCGGAAGGAAATAGAGTTCGTCCTGTCTCATCCGGGGGCTGCATCAAAACAGATGTTGCATTTCGCCACCGATTTTGCCACTGTGTCACGGATGCCCAAGGATTTGTCGGGCAAGTTTTTGAGTCTTATCACCGAGTCCGCCAGAAAAATTGTCCCTCTGGCGGCGGACAAGGTGAATGTTTCCTTCTCCGCTGACACAAATCTGGCGTCGTTTTCGCTTTCGGGGAAAAGACTTCCCATAGGCGTCAATGTTTTCAGGGGCGCCGATGAGATTTTAGCCGTGTTTGACGAGAACACCACCAAGGTTATGGTGTCGGTTTATCGGGCGGAGGAGCCCGTTTTGGAGCCGGTGAAATCGGCGCCCAAGGGAACAAAACTTCTGCAGTTGCGGGATAAGGACATTCCCCGTGCCTGTGCTCTGTGGCGCAAAAATTTCGGCGCAAAATCCCCGTGGACATTTCTGTCCGCCCCGGCAAAAATGCGGCAGATGATTTCCGCCAGGAAGTTGCTGTCCGTGGGGATATAC
>JAMOPH010000257.1 GCA_027064665.1 bacterium
ATGTGGTCCTTCTGTTTGACTTCTCCACCAGTATGGACGACGAGATTGACCTTATGCACACCCATGTGCCCGAATTTGTGGCGGCGCTCAGCGATGTGGATTACCGAATTTCCTGTCTGGTCTTCAACGGGTGCCCATCCGAGCCGGATGGCATCTGCACAGTTGTGAAGACGCACTTTACCGGTCCAGGCGCCTGCTCACTGGATTTAGCCGGCGGAACTGACTGGTGGGCAACGGATTCCACCGAGTTCGCCTGCCTGTTCAACGCGGTGATGGAGATGTATTCCTGGCCCCCCGGAAGCCGCGGATCAGGGAATGAGGACCAGTTCGGCGCAATGGTGCGCGCCAACGAGTGGCTTGATTTCCGCCCCGATGCCCAGAAAGTCTTTGTCCTGTTCACCGATGAGCGCCCGATTGTCTCCTCGGAATGCTCACCCCGTTGGGGCGAAATTCCGCCCGTTTGGGAACAATATCCGCCGGACTCCATCATAAACTACTGCCGGGAGGAGAGCATCATCGTCATCCCGGTGACACCGGAAAATGGGGAGTTCTCCTACTACGGCATATTTGAACCGGTGGAAAGGATATATTACACCGGCTACTATGAGTTGGGCGATTCCACCGGCGGCGCCTGGTTTGACCTGTATTCCGAGGACTGGGGAAGATTGGTCACCGCCATCGCAACCGAAATCGCCGCAGATTCGTGCTGTTATCAGTTCGTCTGGCGGGAGACACTTTTCTGCGTTGACACTATTGACCTTGAGGTCAATGTCTTTGATGCCACCGGCGCCTTCGGCGTGGATGACACATCCTACCGTTCCCTCTGCCCTCCGCAGTTGACACTTTCTATGCCGGACCCCTGCGGCGGGATAACCTCCTGCGCCGGGCTCGGATTCATCTACGAACTTGACAACCCCGAGGACGGCGCAATCGCCGAATCCTCGCTGGTGGTAATTGTCAACGATGACACATTCTACGCCGACGATGAGGAAATCTCGGTCTCATCCACAGGAATTGCCTTCACGCCGTCGGAATACTGGGAACACTATGATACCGTTGTGTTCTGGATTGACCACATTGAGAACGAGAACGGCTGTGAGTCGTCAACGCCGCCGTGCACTTTCTATGTGGACATCTTGCCGCCAGAGGTGATAAACTTCACTCCCGCCGAGGGCGAGACCCTCTCCGGCGGCGAAGGGGCGGTCATCTCGGCGCAGTTGTATGACGACTTCTCCGGCGTGGACACATCGGATTTCTCCGAGGCAAATGTCTATGTTATGCGGGGTTCGGACACGGTTTATTATGATTCGCTGGTGTGGGACGACTCGCTGTGGTTCCACCTTGAGGGCGTGCACTGGCTGGGCGACGGACCCTACACAGTTTGCGTGCAGAATGTGAACGATTCGCCGGACTACCCGTATTGTCCGCCGAACAATCTGGCGCTGTTCTGCTGGGACTTCTGGGTGGTCAGCGTGGAGCGGATGGTCTGGTTTGGCGACACAAACGCCCACGCCTGCGACACCGCATACATCCCGCTTTATGTGGACAGTCTCTCCGGGGCGAATTTCTACTCAATGGATGTCTGGTTCACCTTCAACCCGACGGTGTTTGAGCCGATTGACCTCGCCACCGACGATGCCGTCGCCCCGGTGGCGGACTACGAACTGACGCAGGTCAACGATTCGCTGTGGCACATCCACATCCACTGGGCGGACACTATAAACGACCAGCCCGGCGGAGTGGTAGCATATCTGCAGGTGTTCGTCAACTGCAACGCCCACGGCGGCGATTTCACCTCGGTGATAATTGACTCGGCGCAGTTCAACGACGGCTACCCCCGGGCACGCTGGGACCACGGGTTCTTCTTCGTCCTGTGGAATATCCGCCCGTGGCTGTTTGACATCAACCTTGACCGGCTCGGCGATGTGGTCAAGACCCGGACGGTGACGATTGGTGCGGCGCCCTCGGCAACTCCGATGTTTGACGCCGAGGTGGATATA
>JAMOPH010000258.1 GCA_027064665.1 bacterium
TCAGGACAACAAACTGCTGTATCTGGTGACAAAACTCTATCTTATGCACCACACTCCCGAGACGATTGCTGTGCCGATTTCCGCGACGATGGGGGTGAATTTCCTTGCGAGGGACAGGGGCGTCAGAGTTGTGCACACCCGCGATGAGCATCTGGCGATGATGGAGGCGGCGCTCAACCCGGAAATCCCCTATGTCGGCGGAACCAGAGGCGGATTTATATTCACAAATTTTGGCTTTGCCTGCGATGCAATGTTTGCCGCTATGAAGATTCTTGAACTTCTGGCGCGGACGAACAAGCCCCTTTCCGAAATCGCAGAGGATATGCCCGATTTCAAGTGGGTGGAACTCAAGGTCCAGTGCCCGTGGCACGCCAAGGGCAGAGTTATGCGCAGATTGATTGAATACACCGAGGACAAAGCCCGCGAGGTGATTGACGGCGTGCGGGTGATTCGCTCAAATGCGTGGGTGCTGGTGCTCCCCGATGCCGAATTTCCGGTGTTCCACCTTATCGCCGAGGGCAAGACCGAAAAAGATGCCCGCGATATCGCCGAGGAATACGCTGAACTCATTGAAAAATGGCAGAGGGAGAAGTAAAAATTATCTTGCCAAAGGAAATTTTGACGATAAATTAGAAAGCCTATGAAAATAAAGGGAAAAACACTTCGGGTTATAAATCCGGTGAAACTGCTGAAAGTGGGCTGGGACGCCCTTCGGATGATTGTGGCGTATTTGAGGGGCGAGTATCCCCGGTTTCCGGTGTTCACGCTGATTGCCGCGGTTGTGGGAGCGGCGTATTTTCTCCTTCCCGCCGACGCACTTCCTGATGTTCTGCCAGTGGTGGGCTGGCTTGATGATGCCGCAGTGATTGCGCTTCTACTCAACTTAATTTCGGGAGATATTGAGAAGTTCAAACAGTGGAAACAGGGCGGACAGACAGTAATAGACGCAGAATACGAAGTAGTTGACAACGGGGAGACTTTCAGAACTTCCCCGGCTCACAGGGCGTTAAAGTGAACCCACGAAAAACACACGGGAGGTGTTGTGATATGCCGTCGCGGAAGAAATACATATTCACCCGCAAGGGGACGCTTGAGGACAAACTTGACCTTTTCACCCCGCCGCGGAAGGGATTTACCAAATACGAACTTGTGATTTTGCTTGCCAAAAGGGCGCGGGAGATAAATCAACTGCGGATTGACCTTCAGGCAAAGCACAAGGTTCATCTGATTGAGAAGGAAAAGCCCACGATGATTGCCCTCAAGGAATATATGGAGGGCAAATACACCGGAACCTACGAAGAAAAGGAGACGGAGTGAGCAGAATAGAGGTCATTGAGGAATTCTGCACCGGTTGTGGGGTATGCGTCAAAGTCTGTCCTTTTGGGGCGATAGAGATAACCGACGGCGTCGCGCGGATTCTGGACAACTGCACTGTCTGCGGGGCGTGCGTTGATGCCTGTCCCTTTGATGCCATCGTCGCCCGCGGCGAGGAACCCACCGCCGGGGAAATTTCTGGCATTGACCAGTATTCCGGCGTGTGGGTGATATGCGAACTGGACAAACACAACAAGCCCGCCCGTGTGGGTTTTGAACTTTTAGGTGCGGGAAGAGCCCTTGCCAACGCCCGCGGCGTGCCGCTGTATGCGGTGGTTCTGGGGTATGGCATAGGCGACATAGGCAAAGAATACATCGCCCACGGCGCCGACAGGGTAATCATCGCAGATTCGGAGCGCCTGCACGATTTTGACCCGGAAATCTACACCGCGGTTCTGGAGCATCTGGTCAAAAAATACAAGCCCGAGATAGTGATAGCCGGGGCGACTGTGTGGGGAAGGTCTCTGGTGCCGCGGCTTGCCGTCAGAATCCACACGGGGCTTACCGCCGACTGCACCCAACTTGACATTGACCCCGACACCGGGCTTCTTCTGCAGACCCGCCCGGCGTTCGGCGGCAACATTATGGCGACAATCCTGTGCCCCAACCACAGACCGCAGATG
>JAMOPH010000259.1 GCA_027064665.1 bacterium
CTGGCGCTGCGCCCGAACTTTGTGGACACGATTCCTCCCCGGGGAAGCGCCCGGCTGAAGGTCCTGTTCCGCCCGCCGAGGGTGTATAATCTGCGGATTCCGTTCCGATGGGCGCTCTCGGGAATACCGGGTTTCCCCGCCTATGACAATTCCAGATACCTTGCCGAACTTGGCGCGGTCGGTCCGCTGATTTACGACCGCGGATTCTCCGTCCCGGAGCGGTGGTTTCCCGGCGCGGGATTTTTCACCTTCGGGACGCGCCCGGCGGTTCTGCCGGTGTGGTATTATCCCGCCGAAAGAATCGGAGTTCGCGCAGGGCGCGGATGGAATCTTGTGACGCCGCCCGCCGATGGTGTCGCCGTGTTCTCTGTGCCCGAGGGGATGTTTATCCCGCCGGCGTATCTTTTTGACGGCACCGCATATTATCCCGCCGATTCGCTGTCCGCCGGCAGGGGATACTGGATGTTTCTCCGCGGCGATGCAATCCTTATTATGGAGTGAGCGATGGCTGGCAGAGTGGATGAAAAAATTTTGGGTCTGGTCAGGCGGGTCAAAGATTTTCTGGTCGCCCGATACGGCGACCGGATAAGGCAGGTGATTTTATATGGTTCCTGTGCCCGCGGCGAGCAGACGGAACACTCCGATGTGGATGTCCTCGTCATCGTGGACGATTCCCTCAAGCCGTTTGAGGTGATGGATTACGCCGGCGATTTGACCTTTGATATTATGCTGGAAACCGGGGAGTTTTTGTCGGTTGTGGTGCTTCCAGAGAGCATTTACAGGGAAGATTCTCCGTTTACTACCAATGTTGAGCGTGAGGGAGTGAGAGTATGAGCGCTGTGGAAAGCCTGATTGAGCGGGCAGAAAAATCCCTAAAGAGCGCAGGGTATTTGCTGGAACTGGGCGACTATGAAGCCTGTGTCTCGCGGAGTTATTACGCTATGTTTTACATTGCATTGCGGAGGCGGCGCTTTTCTGAAAGGGGATATCTCCTTCGTCTCATAAGGGAGTTATAAATTTGTTCGGGAAACATTTTGTAAAACCGGGCATTTTCAGCAGGGAATTTGGGAAAATGTTGAGCGTGGCATATAGTAAGAGGCTGTTGAGCGATTACAGTGTGAGTTTATCTGTGGCGCGCGAGGAAGCCGAAAAAGTTTTGGAATCCGCCAAAAAATTTGTCGCCGGAGTGAAGGAATATCTTTTGAAATCCCAAAAATAGTGCGATGACAGGGAATCCGCAGAGAGGGGCAATTGACTTGTGCGGAAATGTTTTTCTCGGTTCCGTCCCCTGAAGTCGGCGCGCCGCAAAATCCCGCCCCTTATGGTCGCCAATTTGCCCCTTCCCGGTCGCGGTTTTTAGCGGTAGTTCATTTCCCCTGGCTTCTCCAGATGGTCTGGCGGATTTTGTAGGGGTCAAGTTCCTTATCGTAGTAACGAACGAAGGCGTCCACCACGCGGGGGTCAAACATTTTCCCGCGCTGGGCGATAATCTCCTGCTTTGCCTCGGCAAATGTCAGCGGAGTGTGGTATTCGCGGAACGAAGTGAGGGCGTCAAACACATCGGCGACGGCGATAATCCGCGCCCCCAATGGAATCTGGTCGTCCTTTTTACCGAAGGGATAACCTTTGCCATCCCATCTTTCGTGGTGCTCCGCCGCAATAAGCGGAATGTCCCTCATATCCCGCGAAAAATGTATGCGCGACAGAATCCGATATGTCATAAGAGGATGGCGTTTTACCTGCTCGTATTCGTCCTCGGTGAGTTTTCCGGCTTTTCTCAAAATCTCATCGGGAACAGATATTTTGCCGTAGTCGTGCAATAGCCCGGCAAGATAGATTTTCTCCACGGTCTTGGGCGGGAGTCCCATTTCCTTGGCGATGCCCCGAGAATAGATTGCCACTCTGCGGGAATGCCCCCTTGATACCGGGTGCTTTGCGTCAATGGTGAACGCCATAACATCAATGAAACTCTCAAAGGTGCGCAGAAGTTCGGTGTAAAGCATTGCGTTTTCTATTGCGATTCCTATCTGCACGCTCACCGCGGCGAGAAACTGAATGTCCTTTAGGTCAAACGATTCCCCATTGAGTTTGTTTATCGCCTCAAGGACACCGATGGGCTCTCCCTTTCGGTTTGTCAGTGGGAACGCGGCTATTGATTTGGTTCTCAGCCCCAGTTTTGAATCCACTGTGGAGTCAAATCTCTCGTCATTGTGGACATCGGGCACTACTATGGGTTCATTGTGAGTAAACGCCCATCCGATAATTCCCCTATTCCGGGGAACTACAAGCGGTCTTGAACGCTCGTCCAGTTTTGTCCACAGAACCCCCTTGTCGGCATCGTAGATAAATACAAGGCACTTTTCAGCGCCAATTGTCTCCGAGGAACTGGTGATGATAAGCGGAAGCAACTGGTCAATGTCCATCTGCGACTGCAAAGATGCATTTATCTCCAGAAGTTTCCGGTAGCGGTGAACCTCCTCCTGAAGTTCCCTAAACTGTTCGTCCAGATTTTTTGAGGAATCAGTTATAGCAAAGGATTCTTTGTCCTGCCCCCTGCTCAAACTTTACCTCCAATTACTATCGCATAAGAATATCCATAATTTTTATTAAATCAAGTCAAAAATTCAGAAAATAGTTGGCGCTCCACCGAAATGCTTCCGGGTAGGGTCAATTATCTCTTGACAAAAACTGCCCCGGCAGTATTATTAAAATGGCACTTGATATCTCACAAGGGAGGCGCCCTGATAGGAAATTGCGCTGGGGTTTTGCGCAGGGGGAAATTTTGAAACGACGCGCAGGCGCGACAGTGAAGGGCTGTCTCCATTCAGGTATATTGGCTCTTTTCTTTTTCGCTGTTCCCCTGTGGGGGCAGGAAGGGAAAGTTTGTGCCTCGCCTGAGGGTGTATTCACGGGAGACCCATCCCTTATATGGTCGCAGGTGGAGGAGTTTGTTCATCTTTCCCCAGTATCGGAAAAATACAAAAATGTGTTCGGGCTGTTTGTCCCGGGCGAAAATTACATCATCGGAGGGGCACTTCTGGGCAAAGCCTACTCCTCGGTGGCTGACAGAGATTGCGACCTTGTGATTGTTGTCACCTCTGCGCCTGAGAGAACCCGTGGGGTTTTTATTTCCTCTGTCAGGGGATTCAGAACGCCGGTGGGATATATCAGTTCTGACTTGGGTGTTGTGAGGACAATCCTTGGCGCCTGCCCCGAAATTTCCTTGAAGAGCGATTCATTCCCCGAACAATTCTGGTATCAACTGCCTTTTATTCAGTATGTTCTCGGTTCACCATCAGTGATTGCGGTTCAGGTGGGAAAGATGGACTTTCACCGGGTGAGTTCAATCGCGAAAAAAATCGCGCAGGTCATCGGCGGTAGGAATCCCCTTGTGGTGTTTGCTGGCAAATTGTCGGTGGGGAAAAGTGACCTCAGGGTGGCGTCTCTGGACAAAAACGCCATAGAATTTATCTCCCAACTTGATGCTCAAAAACTTGTTGAACTTTCCGGGGTGTTTCCGGATGTGGATATGCCCGATATTTACGGCATAGTTTTCGCCATTTTGATGATGAGCAATCTGGGGGCAAAAAAGGGCGATGTCCTCAGGCACATAACTACCACTGGAATACCGAGGGAAAAATATTCCGGTCTTGTCAGTGCCGTTTTCTACGATAGGAAATTGTCCTCAAAAGGCGGAATTGCGCTTTCCCCCGCAGATGGAATGGCGCTGTGGGAACTTGCAAAAAGCATCATTTTTGAACACAAAGTTCCCCGGAAAATTCCCCGCAAACTTTACAGATACCACGCCGGAGTTTTCGTCACGCTGTTTGATGATGACAGCATAATCGCCCAGACCGGCGATTTGTTCACCAATATGAATGTGGTTGAGGCGGTGGCGAAATACTCCAAACTGCTGATTTCTCCCAGAAGAATTCCGAGGGTTAATATATATGCCCTCAAAAATCCCTCGCTGAGCGTCAGTATCGCCGAGCCGGTTGAGGATGTGCAACTTCCCAGCCCCGATATGGGCATCTATATAAGGTGGGGGGACAAGGTTATTGTCACTATGCCGGGGGAATTTGGCAACTTTTCCCCTCAAAGGCGGCTGGAAAAAACCTGTTTGAAGGGCGGGATACCATCACGGGGATGGTGCAGCCCAGAGTGTGAGGTTTACTATTTTAGGGTTCAGTCGTTTTCGGGAGTGATTGAGCCGAATGCGCAGGGGGATTGAAAAAATACTTTTGCCCGCAGTGGTTGTTGCTGTTGTGGCGGCGATGATATGGAGCGGCACGGTTTCCGCAAGTATTCCTGAGCAGGTGCCCCACAAACCGCTTCTGTGCACCTGCACCGGCAAAATCGTGCCCGACCAAGCCCTTTTCTGGGCATTGGTGGACAGAGGTGTTCCGCCTAAAGTGGTGGAGTCCTTCAGAATCCCGCTGTCCAAGGTTTTAGATATGCGCAAAATCTACCCCGGCGACAGTTATAAACTTGTCTATACACCATCGGGCAAGGTGGTCAGATTTGAACTGGTGCGCTCGCCGTGGGAAAAGTATGTGGTCTATCGTCAGGGCGACTCGTTAGTGGCGGAAAAGGACACAATCCCGCTGACCCATCTAATCGTGTCCGCCGAGGGCGTGGTTAAAAATACGCTGTGGGAATCTATGCGCTCTGCCGGAATTGAACCCGCCGTCATTATGAATTTCACCGATATCCTCAGTTATGATTTTGATTTCGTCACCGATACCCGCAACGGGCACAGATTCAGGGTGGTTTATGAGAAGACGCTGTTCGGCGATTCGCTGGTCGGTGTCGGCAGGGTGCTTCTGGCAAGTTATCAGACCCCCGACAGCACATACACCGCAATCTGGTATGTTGACCCCGAGGGGCGTGAGGGATATTTTGACCCCGCCGGGAAATCTATGAAAAAGGCGCTGCTGAAAGCTCCGCTGAACTACACCCGCATAAGTTCGCATTTTACCTATCGTCGTTTTCATCCGATACTGAAGGTCTGGCGACCGCATCTTGGGGTGGACTATGCCGCCCCAACTGGCACGCCGGTGGTCGCCTCCGGTGATGGCGTGGTCGTCTATGCCGGATGGAAAGGCGGATTCGGCAAGTTCATCCACATAAAGCACAAAAACGGAATTGAGACGATGTATGGACATCTTTCCCGGTTTGCCAAGGGAATCCGCAGGGGAGTTCGTGTGAAACGAGGTCAGGTGATAGGATATGTCGGCGCCACAGGGCTTGCCACCGGTCCCCATCTGGATTATCGGGTGAAAGTCAAGGGGAAATTTGTCAATCCTGAAAAATACGCATTCCCTGCGGAACCGCCGGTAAAGAGGAAATATCTGTCCGAATACAAAAAATATGCCCGCTCTGTGCTTGAGGGAGCGAGGATTTTGGTGAATTCCGCCGGAAACGGCGAGGAAAAACCCGGATACTCAAGGGCAGAAACAAGGGAAGGAAAAATTTAGCGGGGGCAACAAAATTATTGTGTGATTTTGAGGCAGTATTATTTTGAACAAAATTTATCATTGTTAAAAATAAGGGGGATTTCAGATGAGGCGAAGTTTAGCATTGGCATTACTGGTTGTGGCAGCAGGAGTTATATTGGCGCAGGAGCCACCGCCACCGCTTTCTGCGGCGGTGAGGGACCCCGGCTATACATATGCGCCTTCGGGGGCGTTTACGGTATGTGTAAATCACGCCTGTATCGTGGCAAATCCTGCGGGAACGCACTATCAGTTCAGGCGCACCACAGTTCTGGCTTCCACCCCGATGGACAGCACCACCGAGGCGCTGGCAGAAACCTGTTTCACTTTCGTTGGCGCAGGCGACGGCGAAATTTTTGAGTATTCCGTCAGGGCAATTCTGGATGATGACACCTCCTTCTGGTCCGACCCGGTGCGCATCACCCACGACCTTGAACCGCCGGAGTGGGTGCCGTATGTAATCGCACAGCATTGTTGTTCCGGCGGCGAGTGCGCAATATATATCACCTGGCAGCGTGCCGGCGATTTCGCTCTCGGCGTCAACGGCTCCGAGGTAAGAGGATATGGAATCTATCGCTCTCCTACCCCGGATGGTGTGATCATTGACCTCGGATATATCACTCCCACCACGCCGGCTCTGGCGTTTGTCCCCTCCGATGGCTCGGAGATATATTCCTTCGTTGATACGCTGATTACTCCCGGCGAAACATATCACTACATCGTGGTTGCCTTTGACAGCGCCGGATATCCCTCCGCCGGGATTGGACATTTCCAGCATTTCGGCAATCAGATTGTGTCCGCCTCGGCGGTGGGTCCCGGCGTGTGCGACCTTCCGCTTCAGGCTGTCCTCAAACCTGTGCCCCCGGTGATAGATTCGCTCAACTACCGCGTTGAAATTGATGACCGGGCTGTGTGGCTCACATTCTCAAGGATGTATCAGTTCGTCCTTGAGGACATCTCCTGCGGAACCGCAGACACCACGCCCTGGACAAATCTCCCCTACTATGAGTGGTCGCTTCGGGATGGACACAGATACAATTTCTACGCCCGAATTCGTGATGATGTGGTTGCGGATACCTCGGACTGGTTTGTGCGTGGTCCGATGCTTGTGGATATGTCGCCGCCGCTTGGCGTGGACAGTCTGGTCGCCTCGGTTGAGGGCTCAACCATCGTGGTCAACTTCTATGTCTCCGATGAGGGTGTTCTGGACTGCCTCACCGATGAATGCGGAACCCACTGCGGCGTCGGTCTGATGGAATACAGGCTCTACCGTGTGAACTACGATTCTCTGGATTCTTTCTTCCCCTACGACCCTGCGGGAGATTCTCCTTATCTGCTCCACACCTATGGGGCAAGCGACCCCTGGGCAACCGATACAGTTTTCTACTTCCGTGATGACGGCTCGGTGCTCCCCCTTGATGACAACGAGACATATCTTTACATAGTCATCACCGTGGACAGTTTGGGGCACTATTCAATGACCCCGTATTTCGGCAGTTATGACACCGCCACGGCGGATCTGGGAATCACGGACCCGGAATTAGTGAGTTTGCCCACCTGGTCCACCGGCGATTGCGTCACGCTCCAGATTATAGACTCCAGCCACTGCGATTACGATTCCATCTACATTCAGCAGGCGTCAAATCCGGAGTTCACCGCAGGACTGCACACCTACGGACCATACTGGATTCACGACAGTATTCTGGGCAACCCCGACGACGGCGACTGCAACGACTGGGACACCCTGACATTCCGGATATGTGGTCTTGAGGAGGCGCAGTATTATTTCCGTGTGTGGGCTGTGGACCATTTCGGCAATGTGTCCAACTACTCCAATGTGGTCAACACGCGGTTTGACAACACGCCGCCGCAGCCCCGCTCGGTGGACAGCATTCGTTCTCTCGCTGTCTGCACAGACCAGGTGAAAATCAAGGTCTGCTGGCACAAATCCTACGATGCCGGAATCGGGATGGATTCATATCAACTCTATCGCTCGGACACCCCGGGCGATTTGGGAGAATTGATTACCACGATAGACCACAATCCGCTCACCGAGGTCTATTGTTTTGAGGATGCCGACCCTAATCCGGGGAACAATTTCAGGGACAATTACTACACCATCATCACTGTTGACAACTTCGGCAATCAGGCGCAGGGAACTCAAGTTGGTTTCCGTGAGGGCACTCCGCCCTGTCCCGTCAGGATTGACACTGTGTATCCGGAGTTCATTGATGGAGAGATGTATGTGGTTATAGAGTGGAGCGACACCACTCCGCCGGATTACGGTTCCGGCGGGATGGGCAACGCCTATCGTGTTGAGCACGCTGCCGACTCCTCGTGGCTGTGCCTCGGCGACCCGGACATTATCACGATTGAGGAGCCGACCTATTCTCACAGATTGGTTCTTCCGAGGTCAATCATCGTGGGTTCGCCGCATAGATTCTTCCATATAGCCACAATTGATGCCTACGGCAACGAGAGCGGATATTCTGTGCCGTATCACTATGTTGATTCCAGTTGGGTGGCGGATTCTATGGTTGTCCATCTGTATCACGGCTGGAATATGGTCGGGCTTCCGATATTGCCAAGAAGCACCAACTACCGTGATGTTTTCCCGTCGGCGCTGGGTGCGCTGACATATACGGCTGGTGCCGGGTATTCCCCCGTGGATGAACTTGAAATCGGCTATGGATACTGGATTTACAACCCCGGCGATATGGACATTATGATTCACGGGTATCATATCCCCTATGTTACCCGGATTTTGCCGGTGGCGGGATACTATATGGTCAGCGGAATAACCGACACCACCTGGTTTGACCTCACACCAGAGGAAGCCCGCGTTATGAGCGGGGTTATCTGGTTCAATCCGCTGAGCGAAAGTTATGAGATTGCCACCAGCCTTGAGCCCGGCAAGGGATACTGGATTCTGGTATCTGATTCCTGCGAATACAGTGTGCCCGAAGGAATGTTCGGACGGGTGGAGACAGAGCCCGTCTGGAGCGTTGAACTCCGTGCGGGAACACAGCAGTTGATAATCGGTGCCGGCAGCGATGCGCTGGATTTGGCTATGCCGCCTGCCCCGCCCGAGGTGGTTCTGCCGGCTCTGGTGGATGGCGACCGGAGAATGATAAGGGATATCTCCGCCGATGGCGTGTGGCAGGTGGAAATCCCCGAAAGAACCACTCTCCGGTGGAATCCCAAAGAAGTTCCTGCAGGTCTTGTGCTTTATGCCGGCGGCGGAACAGTGGATATGACCGCCGTTGGGCAGGTTGCCCTTGAGCCGGGAATTTACAGGATAGCCTTTGAGAGCAAATCCGCTCTGCCGCAAAAACTTGATGTCCTGGCGCATCCGAACCCGTTCAATTCAAGAGTGTCTGTGAACATCAATGTGCCCGCTTCCGGAGATGTCAGCGTTGCTATTTACTCCGCCGATGGCAAACTGGTCAGGACGCTGTGGCGGGGAGAACTTTCTGCGGGTGCGCACAACTTCGTCTGGGACGGCACCGATGACACCGGTGGGGAACTCCCCGGCGGAGTTTACTTCATAAAGGCAACGACCGGGACGAAAAGTGTGGAGCGCTCTGTCCTGTTTATCCGATAGAGGCAACGGTGGAAATTAAGATAAAAGGAGTTAAGATATGAGAAGACTTGGCGTAATAGGGATAGCATTGATGGGATTTGCGGTGATGTGGGCGCAGGGTTCCCCCACACTTGAGCCACTTCCCGAAATCGTTGGGGGAAGCACCTGCACAATCCACTGGACTTTGCCCGATGGAGCATCGCCGTATGTGTATCACATTCAGGTGCTTCGGGCGGACAGCGGCGAGACCGAATTCCCCGATTCCCTTGATGACCTCTACAATGATACCCTCTGGTCTATTTTCCCGATTCCGCTGGCGGATGCCGTGGGCGATTCCTACACAATCGGGCTGGACAGGACAAGTTCCCACGCCGATGACCCCCTCGCCAACGGCGCAAGATACTGCTACAGAATCAGATACAAATACATTGAGGGCGGGGATTATCACTTTTCCGAATGGTCAAATGTGGTGTGCGCACGGCAGGATGGCACTCCGCCGGTGGTCGGCGTGGATGCCCTGCCAATCTGGACTAACACCCCCACGGTGACTGTGACCTGCTCGCTCTATGATGACATCTCCAACCAGATTTCCGGGGCAAAACTGTATTACCGCACAGATTCCACCTCCGACTGGGAATTCTATCAGCAGCAGGATGTCCCTGGCACCGGCACGGTTTATATAGAATTTTCCTTTGAGGCACCCGAGGATGGATATTACGAGTTCTATGTCGTCGGAATTGATGGCCTCGGAAACGAGAGCAGTCTTTACGACGGCTTGACTCCCGTTCCTCCTCACACCTGGACACGGTTTGACACCGAGGAGCCCGTGGCGGATATTGATGTCTCCGGATTTGAGGAGTATTACACCACCCGGTCAATTGTTGTGCCGTTTGATGCCAGCGACACCTACAGCGGAATAAAGCGTGTGGAGATTTATTTCCGCCGTGATGGCGCCGCCGCAGAACTTTTTGACTCCCACACCTACGGCGGAGAATTAGAAATCTCCGATGTGGACACCTTCACCACCGCCCACGACGGCGTGTTTGAACTGTATGCCCTTGCAATAGATTCCGCCGACAATGTGGAGTCCTCCACAGCCACAGAGGTCACCTTCAATGTGGATACCCGCCAGCCGGAGTTTGAGACCACCATCACCGAGGACACCACCGGGACCCCGCACAGGTATGATGTCCCCGCCGAGGATGGCTATTCCAACGAGACGGCGATATTTGTCACGCCCGAGGACCCGCAGGACCTTCCGCCCGCCGGCGACACCTACGCCTCCGGAATTGAGAGCGTCTATGTCGCCGAGGGACCGGCATTCGGCGTGAACCTTCAGGTTTTCCCGTACGACCCCGCAGGCAACTACCTCTACACGATGACCGACGGCGACGGCGAGAAAACCATCTATGTCAAACTCAAGGACTTCGCCGGCAACTTCTCTGAGGCAAAATCCCGGACGATTATCCTTGACACCGACGCCCCAACTATGCGCAA
>JAMOPH010000260.1 GCA_027064665.1 bacterium
CGGGAACTTATGCGCGACCCAAAAGCCAAAAGTTCGGAGATCAAAAAAGCAGCCCAGAAGGTAGTTGACCTTGAAAGCCAGATCAAACTCAACCGGATTGAGAGTGCCATAAAAATCCGCGATGTCCTCACACCGGAACAGCGCGAGAAACTGATGGAGGTCATCAAAGAACATCGTCGGGAAATGCGGGAACATCACAGAGGCGAAGGTCCCGGCGAAGGTTTCGGTCCGGGAATGAGAGGAAGAAAATAACCCCCTGCGCGTTCGCATAACAGAGACACCCGCGCAAAAGTCCTCGCCGCCCGGCGGGGACTTTTTTATGGGAATGTGACAAATCCTTTCAACTGGACTATTATCTCGTGGGGAGCACCGGCGCTGGTCCCGTAGCAGTATCTGGGGAGGTCAACCATAAACCACAGAACCACGCCCTCGCCCGGCTGAACTCCGTTGGCGGGGCAGGTTCCGTCGTGCCCGAAGGTGTCTTTGCGGGCGTATTTGAACTCCGGCATAACGGGAACGCAGTCCTCCGCGCCAAACTGGTTGAACCACGACGAATCGGGAATCTCCCCCGCGGAAAGGAATATCGCCGAGAGTCTGTATTTGTTGCAGATGAGTTCGGACTCATCGCAGGTGGCAAGCCATCCCCCCGACGACCAGGGAAAACACCCATCATAGGCGACCGAGTCCTGCTGAATAATGCTCATCCTGAAAAACATTGGGGCGTCGCCGGTGTTGTGTATCTCAAACGGCGGGCTTATGGTGTGCCTGTCGTAAATCCAGTGGAGCGTGTCCGTGCGCCAGACCGTGTCCGAAATCTCAAATGCCGCCGTGGGATACACCACAGGTCCGGTGTCCGCCGGCACAGGGAACGCCGCGACAACCAGACTGTCGGATATTCTGAATGTGAATAGGTTCCCCGTTGTCGGCGCCGCACCCGCAATTTCCGCCTGAAGAACCAGACCGCTTTCCGGGTCAGTGCCGGAAATTGTTGCCATCGGGAAAATCTCGTCGGGTTCCCAGTTGCCGTCGCCGTCAATGTCGTAGAGGCAGTGGGCGAAATACGGCTCATCGCCGTCGGCATCCCTGTAGAGGATTGTGAATTTGAATGTGGTGTCCCGCGTGCCGGTGTCCGGCGCAAACAGCGGAATTGTGTCCACCGGCGAGATTTCCGGCGCAGTGTTCTGCACCGAGGGCGCTTTCGGCGTGCCCCTGTCCAGCAGTCCGGGAAGAAAATTTATGCTCACCTGCGATTCCGCCCAGTTGTCCGGGATTGTGCCGTCGCCGTTGGGGTCCGTGCGGAACATAGTTGCCCAGAGGCTGTCGCAGGTGATGTGCGCCCCCGCAAACGGCGCGGAACCATCGCCAGCGGCGTCAATTAAAAAATTTGTGTCCGCCCGGTCGGTTATCGCGATTTTTAGCGCGCCGTCATACAATCTCAGTGACGACAACACCATATCCGGACTGACCGCCAGCGCGGTTCGGCTGTCTCCGGCGGGAAGGCGAGTTATAAGAAACCGTCCGTCGGGCGCCACAAAGCCGGAATCTATCCGCGCCAGAAGGCGATATCGCCCTGTAAGGTCGTTCGTCCACAGAAAAATCGGAGTTTGTGCGAAAAAGACCGTGTCGCCCCGAAGATTTGCCAGTTCTATCCATTCATCGTCGGGGCTTTGAGACGAACCGCCCCAGCAGACCTCATCAATCACGATGTCGTGCCGGTTGAAGTGGACGAAAAATTCCCCCTCGGCATATACCGTGTCCTGCCCGTCGTTGAGGGACACCTGCCAGCG
This sequence comes from bacterium, assembly GCA_027064665.1. GTDB lineage: Bacteria > UBP14 > UBA6098 > B30-G16 > B30-G16 > JAMOPH01. The sequence goes on from JAMOPH010000260.1 coordinate 1,788, forward strand.
GTAGGTTTTCTCCGGCTGGGTGAACGAAGCAGGCAAAACTAAGTCTGCATCTCCGCCGGCGGGAATGGGATACCGCCGCGCCGTGTATATCGGTGTCCCCGAGCCGCTCTCATACCACACCGCAATCACCTCAAGCGAATCCGGAATCCCATCGGAATCCTCGCAGGCGACCGCCGTGAGAGTCACATCGTCGCCGTCCTGCACCAGCGCCGGCGGAATCACTCCGCCCCAGTTCGGCGGCGTATTTTCGCGGTTTGCGGATTTCGGCGTCCCGTGCTCAACCGCACCGGAATCAAAGTTGATGGTCAGGCAGGCATCGTGCCAGTTTTCGGCGAGGGTCCCGTCGCCGGGCGGGTCGTTCCGCTCCATTGACCAGTAAACTCCACCGCCTATGCCGCTGTATCTGCCGGCGAGGGGCGCACCAACACCGTCATCGGCGACATCTATCAGCGGATATGTGCTGTCCGGTCCGGCGAACAGGCGGTATTGCACATCGGAGTTGTTCAGCACCAGCGACGGCGCAACGATATCCGGCGCCACCGCCAGCGCGGATTCGTTAGTGTCAAGTCTGGAAATTAGAAAATACCCATAGGCTGGCAAAATTCCCCTGTTTATAAGCACCACCAACTCGTCATTTCTATATAAACTCCACGGCTCTGCGGCGAAATTTATAGTGTGTCCGGTCATATTGCGCAGTTCAACATATTCGTCGTAGGGGCTGCGGGAGGTCCCCATCCACATCAGTTCGTTTATAACCACATCACCGAAGGACCATCCATATACATAGGAACTCAAGAGTATAGTTATAACAGTAGAAAGTCGCCGCATTCTGCGAAATAATGCCGCTTTTCGGCAGATAATCACGGCTTTTTCTAAAAAATTTCTCATCTTGCCAGTGATATTGAGCCTTTACAGAGCGTGCTTCCGTTCCTTGTGATGAAATAGATATAGATTCCCGGCGGGACGGGGTTGCCGTCCTCGTCGGTGCCGTCCCAGAACGCCGATGTGTGCGGGAGCGCCGGCGAAAGTTCCATCCTGCGCACCAGAACGCCGTCGGCGGTCAGAATCGTCACCGTGGCGCCGTCTTTGACCATCCCCGGGAAATCAAAGTAAATCACATCGTTGACGCCGTCGCCGTTGGGCGTGAACGGAATTGGGTAGGCGTCGCACGGGGTCTGTGGCGCCGGCAGGAACCAGAAACTTTGCGTGGCGCAGTTGTTCCCGCACCAGAGTGCGTTGTCGCAGGCGGTCGCCTCAATCCAGAGCGTTTCCCCCGGCGTGGCATAGCCACTCAAATCCACCGGGACGCTGCCCGCCAGCGCAATCGTGTCGCCGGCGACCACAAGATACGCCTCGCCAACCCCGGAAAGTCCGTCCTCAATCTCAAGTTCCACCGCCGAAAGGTCAAACACAATCCCGGTGTCCGGCGAGGTCAGGACTATCTGCGGCGGTTGAGTGTCAACCACAAAGTTCAGCGAGACAGTGTCTCCGGGGTTGCCCAGCGCATCCTCGCAGTGGGCAAGGGAAATTACCACCTCATCGCCATTTTGCCATCTGTGATGCGGGTAGATAAATGCCGTGTCGCCACGCCATTCCACAGCAAGTGTCTCCCCGCCGGCAATAAACACTGTGTTCTCGTGGCTTATCCTGTCCGGGTCCGACAGGACCGCCACCACCGGACCGGAATCGCAAGAGGTGTATTCCCCCTCAAGTGGCTGGATGAACTCTGCAGTCGGTCCCTCGCCGTATGCCCCGACAACAAACACAGATTCCACTGCAGTTGCCCGGTCGGAGTCGTTGAGGAAATCGTGGTCGTCGTCGCACAGATGGATTTCCGCCCACAGTGTCTCGCCGGGCAGCGGCGCCGGGAGATTCTCAATCGTGACTGCGAAGGTATCCCCGGCAGTGGGGGAGACGGAGACAGAAATCGTCTCCCCGTCAATCACCGCGAAACAGCACGGTCCCAGCCCGGATGGGTCGGCGGCAGAAATTGTCAGGTTGAATTCCGTTCCGGCGGCGGCGCTTTCCGGTGTCCATCCCGCAATCTCCGGCGGGACAGTGTCGTCGTCGCCGGTGTAGAACCACAGCGTCTCGGCAGAGCAGTTCGCCCCGCACAACTGCGCCTGGTCGCACGCGTGAACCACCACATAGGTCGTCTCGTCCTCGTGGAAATACAGCAGGGCGGAATCCTGCTCCGGTGTCCACTCCTGATGCCCGTTGACCTCGTCGGGGTCTATCCTCACCGTATCGCCGACAATAGTCATCCCGGCAGAATCCGCCTCAAGATGCCAGGTCCCCCTCGGCGTTATTATTTCAACCGCCGCAGTATCCCAATTCACGCCGGCTAACTGGTCCTCAACGAGGATGCCAATTTCCGCCAACCAGTCGTAGTTCGGCGAGGCGGGAGATAGCAGTTCCACCGTTGGCGGGTCGGTGTCAACAACAAAGAACCACCTTGCCGACGCCGCCGGGTTGAGGTAGATATCCCGTCCGATGGGCTCAAACCAAACGGTGTCACCGCTGGCAAAGGTCCCCGGCAGGTTGAATTCCACCGTGTCCCCGTGGACGGTCAGCCCCGGCGGGGAAAAAGCGCTCACAAGGCGCAGTGTGTCGCCTATCACAAGCCCGAGGGAATCGGTCAGAAGGTCGTATTCGCTGACAAAGTAAAAGGCGATATTTCCGCCGTCGCAGGAGATGACCGCTCCGCTGTCGGGCTGAATCAACACGGGCACAGGTCCCTCGCCCAAGGGCAGAATTGTCAGCGTCAGGGCGGCGTCCAATATGTTCGGTGGGCAGAAGTCAGGCGAATCGCCCGCAGAAACTATAATCGTCGTGTCGCCGATTTCAAAGGTTATCCCCGCGGCGGCGCAGTCAAGATAGACCGTGTCTCCGGAAATGCTCACCGCCGGCGATGTGGTGTCCAGCGCCACGCCGGCAATCGTAATCGTGAGCGTGCCCCAGTCTATCCCGCTGACATCGTCCTCAAGGACGAACCACAGCGTCGGCGAGGTCTCGGTGGTGCTGGTGGGTCCCCACGCGGAGATATACGGCGGAGCGAGGTCAAACACGAAATATCCGCTCAGCGGCGTCGCCAGCGGATTCCCAAGCACATCGCTGACCGCATTAAGCGAGAACCTGACCGTGTCGCCGTCGTCGCCGGAGAGCGCAAATCTTATGGTGTCATCCGCAAAGGTGAGCGCGGCAGAATCCGCGGTGTATTCCGTCCCGTTGACTGTTAGGCGGATGCTGGCGGCATCAATTCCGTCCTCGTCGGAAAGGGCAATAACCAAAGCGGTGTCCTCACACGCCACGACCGAGCCCACCTCGGGGAACACTAAACTTGCCACCGGTCCCTCAAAACTGACCGCAAACTCCCAGCAGAACGGGTCCATAGCGTTGGCGGGACAATACTGCGCCAAATCCTGCGCGGTTATGCAGACCTGAACTGTCTCCCCGCTGGCGAAGGTGATTCCAGCAGCGGCACAGTCTATCCGCAGGGTGTCGTCGGAGAAACTCACGCCGGGAGATGCCACGGTGAGGGTCTCGCCGTTCACCACCGCGGCTATGCTTGAGGTGTCCACTCCGGCGATGGAATCCGCAAGATACACCGAGATAACCGGCGAGCCGCTGGTGATGGTTGTCCCCGGCGCGGGAGTGGGCGAGTCCGCCACCGGCGGGTCAAGGTCAACCACAAAGGAAAGGGTGTCGCCCCGCCCGAGGATTTGAACTCCGGTGGTGTCGCCCGCCCACAGCGGGAACACTCTCACCGTGTCTCCGCTCCCAAACGGCGTCGGGGTGAAATACACCACGGTGTCGCCCAGAATCTCGCAGTCCATCTCGGTGATTGTGTCGCCGTTCAGCCAAAGCGCCGCGGTCATCGGACCCCCCGGATGGGGCAGGAGCAATCTTATTTCCTGGTCGGCGCAGGCGGTTATCGCGCCGTCCTCCGGAATCAGGTATTGATAATCCGGGATTTTTTCGCCGATGCAGGTGTCCGCAGTGTTCGCCCCGCACAGTTGGGCGAGGTCGGCGATGTGCGCGCACAGCGCCAGACTGTCGCCGAAGTGAATCTCAAACCCGCCGGGGAAGGCGAAATTGAATGTGTCGCCCGCGGTGGTCGCCGACGAAATTGGCAGATCGGCAGATTCGCCGGTGGTGAGATTTGTCAGCGTTATTGTGCCTGCCGAGGTGTCCACGCCCGCCGGGAAGTCCGAAATCACAACCGACAAAGTAGCCGAGGCGAGAGTCCGTATCGCCGAAAAGTCCACAACTGGCGCCGCGGTGTCAATCACGAACCAATAATCCAGCGGGGATGACAGCGCCTCGCCGTAGATGTCAGCGGCGTTCAGATACACGAACACGGTCTCGCCGTGCGCCCACGGTGTCGGCGGGGTATAGGTCAGCGTGTCCGCTGAGTATGTCCCGCTGACCGGCGAGGAATTTATCCGCAGGTCAATGCTTCCCTCGTCAATCCCATCCTCGGCGTGCAGATAGATTTTGATGATTTGGTCATCGCCGCGGCAGGAGATTATCTGCCCGGGAAGTGGAGTTATCGCCTGTGCTACAGGTCCCGCGCCGGCGATAATGAAATACCAGCAGAAACTGTCCGCGTTGGGGGAGCAGTAGTCCGGCGAGTCCCCGGCGACCGCACAGACCCGAACAGTGTCCGTCAGCGGCGGCAAAAGACTCTCCGGCACGGTCGCGCGGGTGCCGTCCCACACCAGCCCGGACGCAAGGGTGAAGGTATCCCCGGTTGAGGGCAGAATTATCGCGATTGAGGACGGGTCAACTCCGCTGAGGCGGTCGGTTATCTCCACCGAGATTCCGCCAGCAAGGTCGGTTATAACTGCGCCCTCCGCCGGGATGGGCGAACCAAACTCCGGCGGCGAAAGGTCAACCACAAAATACCATTCCACCGGGCTGGCGAGGGCGTTGCCCAGCAAATCCGCCGCGGACACCAGCGCGCACCGGACTGTGTCCCCATCGCCCCACGGCGTTGACGGGGTGAAGATGAGTGTGTCGCCCGAATAATCCAGTTCCGGCGACGCAGTGGTGAATGTGTCCCCGTTCACCGCGAACCTTATGGTGCTTTCGTCCACGCCATCGGGGTCGGAGATTTCCAGGAGAATCCTCTGTTCGGCGCCGACGCACGCGACAAAGGTGTTGTTCTGCGGGCTGATTATGTGCGTCGCCGGTCCCGAGAGGTTGACCACCACTGCGATGCAGGTTTCGGGCATCGTGTTCGCCGGGCACAGGTCGGGGTTGTCCGCCACGGAGACGCACACCCGCACCGTGTCGCCGTCGGAGAACTCAAAGCCCAGAAATTCGCAGTCCACGATGAAGGCGCTGCCGTCCCAGGTCGGGATTATGACCGAATCGTTCACCGTGATGTGCGCCGACGACGGGTCCACGCCGGCGATGGAGTCGGCGATGTAGAGGTAAATTGTCGGCGCAGGATCTGAAATTTCGGCGCCGTCGGGCGGAAGCGAACCCACAAACACCGGCGGCGAAAGGTCTATTACATACCGCACACCGGCATCCGGCGTTGATGCGTTGCCTGCAAGGTCGGTCAGATAGTGCAGAGTTGCGGTGATGGTGTCCCCGTCGTGAAGCCCCGTCGGTGTGTAGAATACTGTATCTCCCCGGACCGAGATTTCGGGCGAATCCACGCCCAGTGTCTCTCCGTTGACAATTATCACGATTGAGGCGATGTCCGCGCCGAAGTAGTCGGCGACGAGCCACTGCGCGCCCTGGTCGTCGCAGGCGGAGATGACACCGTCCTCGGGCGCCAGCACCTCTGCGGTCGGCGGTGTGCGGTCTATGTAGTAGTTGAAACAGCGGGAGACTTCGTTGGGCTCGCACCAGTTGACGCGGTCGCGAGCGGTAAGGCATATCTGCACGCTGTCGGTGTCGGAGAAGGCGAATTCCGACAGGTCAAGCAGGATGCCCTCGCCGGAGATTTCCGCGGTTGCATCGGTGCCATTGACGGTTATCGCGATACTTTCGGTGTCCACGCCGGAGACCGAGTCCGTCAGCACGCACGCCCAACTGTCGCCGATGAAACCGCCGTCAGCAGGGGAGACCCCCACAATCACTGGCGGCGTGATGTCAACTATTATGTGCCACCGCGGGAATGACGACGAAGTGTGCCCCAGCGTGTCGGAGGACTGGACCACATAGAATTCCACCGTGTCGCCGTCGTCAAAAGGCGCCGACGGGATGAACGCAATCGTTGAGTCATCCCAGATGAACACCTCTGCCGATGGCACAGGGTATGTTATCCCGTTCACCGAGAGGATGGTGGAGTCCCATTCAATTCCGTTGTTGTCGCGCAGGCGGATGACCAGCGTTTCCGGGTTGCAGGAGGTTATTGCGCCGTCGGGCGGGGAAATCAGTTCTGCCACCGGTCCGCCCTCATCAACGCGGAAACTCCAGCAGAACCGTGGCGCCTCGTTTCTCCCGCAGCCGTAGGCTCTGTCAAACACGCTGTCTATACAGACCGTGGTGGTCTCTCCGCCGGGAAGGTATATCCCCGCAGAGGCGAGGTCCACCGACAGGCGGGAGGTGGTGCTGTCCCAGTCAAGTTCCCCTAAAACCGCGTGCAGGGTGTCGGTGTCGTTGATTATCATCCGCGCCCAGTATGGATACACGCCGGCGGCATTGTCGGTGATGTGAACCGAAAGCACAGGCGTTGAGGTCGGGCAAACTCCGCCGTCCGGCGGGTCAGGATTGTCTATCACCGGCGCGGTGGTGTCAAATCCAACCCACCATTCCAGCGGTCCCTCGGCATTGCCAATTCCGTCCTCAATGTGCACAATCCGAACCGGGAACAGCACGCCCTCAACAAATTCCGTGTCCGGGTCAAAGGACAGGTATGTCCCGGAAAGATTCAGATGCGGCGATGAGAGGTCAATATCGGTGCCGTCAATGTTGACCACCAGCGAGGCGCTGTCAATTCCGGCGGCGTCCCACACGGTCCAGATTATCGCCGAATCTATGCAACTGACGAAAACCGACTCCGGCGGGAACATCAGCATGGTGGTGGGTCCGCGGTAGTCAAAGAAATAGTTGAAGCAGTAGGGCGCCATAGTGTTCGGGTCGCAGAGGTCTGGCCGGTCCTGCGCCGATTGGACGCATATCCGCAGACTGTCGCCGTCGGTGGGCGTTATGCCCATCCCCGACAGCGTGAAACTCAGCGTGTCGCCGTGATAGTTCATATCCCCGGCGGGATAGGAATACATCGTTGTCCCGATTATCAGCCTGATGGAGGCGGGATTGACGCCGGAGATGTCGTCCCGAAGGATTATGTCCACGGCGGCATCGCCGGTGGAAAAACTCGTCCCCTCCGGTGGATTGACGCCCGCAACATACGGCGGGGACAGGTCAACCACAAAGCGCCAGTTGAGAGGCACATCCGGGCTGGGGGTGCCCAGCATATCCTCAGCGGAGACCAGAGAGACATCAACGGTCTCGCCGTCCGCCCAGTTGGTGGACGGGATGAACCGCAGTGTGTCGTCGTGGTAGGAGAGTTCCGGGTTTGCGGTGGTGTAGGTGTTCCCGTTGATGACCATCTGGATTGAGGACTCATCCACGCCGTTGCCGTCGGTGAGGGAGACATAGATGGGCTGGTCGGCGCAGGCGGTGATTTGCCCGTCGGTGGGTTCCAGCACGACCGCTTCAGGTCCCTGCGAGGAGAGAATATAACTCCAGCACGAGTCGGGCATTGTGTTGGGCGGGCAGTAGTCAGGCGAGTCGGCGGCACGAACGCAGATTAAAATCGTGTCGCCATCGGAAAATTCCATCCCGCACGCCGAGGGGGTGATGGTTATCGTAGAGCCGTCCCAAACGGCGCAACTGTCGGCAACTCCGAAGACTGCGCCGTTGACATTTACCACAATTGAGGAGTCGTCCACGCCGGAGCCGTCATCCGCCAGCCCGATGGACACCGAAAATTCCGATGAGGTCAACACAGTCCCTGCCGGCGGCGTGATTGAGGTTATCTCCGGCGGCGTGTAGTCGGTGTAGAACGAGAACACAAGCGAATCGCCGGCAAGTGCGTTCCCGCCGATGTCCCTCACGCCCCACAGGACGATGTGAATCTCGCCCTCGGGCAATGGTCCCGGCGGATAGAACTGAAGCAGTGTGTCGCCGATGAAGTTGAGGTTCGTGTCGGCGAGGGTGTAGTCGGTGCCGTCCACCCGCAGATGAATTGATGAGGTGCTTATCCCCAAATCGTCGGTCAGGCGGATGAGGATGTTCTGGTCGTCGCAGGAGGAATACGCCCCCGGCGTGGGTTCAATCACCCCGGCGACGGGTCCGTTGGTGTCAAAGATGTATGTGAAGCAGGCGGTGTCGCCGTTGTTCGGTCCGCAGTATTCGGCGGGAACGAGGTCATCGGCGGTTATGCAGACCTCAACGGTGTCGCCGGTGGCAAAGGACAGTCCCGCCGAGGCAAAATCCACACTGACCGTGCCGGTGCCTGCATCGTAGGAAACTCCGGAGGCAAGCGGAGTCCCATCCACCATAGCGGACACCGATGCCGGGTCAACGCCGGCGCCGGCGTCCTCAATGTGTGCAGTGATTGTCGGCGAGGGCTCGGTTATTATGCTTCCCGAGGATGGGCTTTCATCGGAGACCACAGGACCCGCAAGGTCAATCATAAAACTCCACGGTCCGCCGGAGGTGATGTCGTTCCCGGCGAGGTCCTGCGCCGCAGGGACGCTCACCTCAACAGTTTCGCCGTCAGCCCAGCCGCCGGCGGGA